>DAOUUM010000389.1 GCA_030668165.1 Candidatus Heimdallarchaeota archaeon | reverse complement strand
CGTGAACGAGAATACTACAACTCAGAAAAATATGAAGAATCCCGAATCATCCCAACCGTTGAGATATATTCCCAATCAACCACCCATGAAAAATTTGTAGATGATAAAATTCGAGAAACTGATAAATTTGACTCTCTTTTTGACTGGTATCCAACCCCAGCCCCCAGTGATTTCAATGAATTGAATAATTGGTTCCGAACGAGAATCCCTGGTGAGATTTATAATCCCTTTAATTACTTGAAAGCTGGGAAGGATTTCACCACTTCAAGGATCGCAAAGCAATTTGGAAGATATACTGAGGTAAAATATTTTGCTACCAATCAGTATTTGATTGAAATTCCTTTGGTATCTAAAAATCACAATCCACTCGGATTTATCAAATTTTTTGGATTGGGTCGAAGAGATTTTGAGAATGCACCTCTTCAGAATGCAGTTTTTTAATGTGAATTGAATCAATAACTAAGTTTCAGATCCTTATCCCCTCTCTTTTGCAACAAAGAAGATCAAAAACCAACCTCCGCATTAATGCTCAATCTACAACATTGTCGATAAAATTATATTTTTGTGGTCACATTGACATATGGCAATGAGTATCAGTAAAATAGTTACCTTATTATATTAATTAGGTTCATGTTAGTTTATATTAATTGGGACACTAGAACCAATTCGATATACCGAAGAGGAAAAAATAATGGTAGTAGGATTTAATATTGGATCAATTTCAGTGAAAAAGGTGGAATTGGCTCATGATGGGACAATAATCAATCATGATATACAGTCTCACCAGGGTCAACCACGACAGATCATTGACTCATCCATATCTGAGGAGGAAATTTATTATGGGGTTTCGGGACATTTTGGGCATATATCAGAATCCAAGGCAATAGAGAGGGCTTTAGAGGGACAGAAAACAGATTATAATGCGATTATAAGCCTCGGAGGAGAGGCATTTGTGGTTTACCTGTTAAAAGATAACAAGATCTTCAACGTGCTGTCGCATAACAGATGTGCAGCTGGCAGTGGTGAATTTCTAATTCAACAGGTAGGGCGACTGAATTTATCCCTCGAGGAGGCGATAGAAAAGGCCAAACTTGGCAAATCCATTAAGATTGCCTCTAGGTGTTCAGTTCATTGCAAATCAGATATCACACACAAGCTGAACAGGCAGGAGGCTTCATTGGAGGATATATTGTACAGTGTGCATGAGAGTATGGCTAGTAAGATTGTCTCTCTGCTCAGCAGGAGTAATCATAATGCAGATACAGTACTGGTAATAGGTGGATTGTCACAAAATGAGGTAATAGTTCAGATTATACAGGAAAAACTATCAAGCAGTAATATTGTTACTCTACCCTCGAGTCCCTATTTTGAGGCTTATGGCACTGCCTTACTTACATTGGATCAACCAATATACTCTAAACCTGAGATCCGTATCAAGCAGATGTATCAGACCCTCCCCAGTTTGAGACAAGCCGAGAATATGGTGAAAATTATCGAGGAGGATATTGTCACAGATTATGATAATCTGGGACCATTAATCATGGGTATAGATGGTGGTTCAACCACCACCAAGGTAGCTGTGGTTGATATCAGTACAAATAGTACCATTGCCTCACATTATATCAGAACCAATGGAAATCCTGTAAACGCCACCAAGGAGTGTATTAGTGCAGTAATCGAACAGATAGGGGATAGAAAAATCGAGATGACGGCCACCACAGGATCTGCACGTGAAATAATTGCAGCTTTTGTAGGTACTGCAGCTGTCTACAATGAGATATCCGCCCATGCCAAGGGTGCCCTATCCTATGATTCTGATGTGGATACCATTTTTGAGATCGGGGGGCAGGATGCCAAGTATATTTTTATCCAGAACCAATCCCCCATTGATTATGCGATGAATGCTGCATGCTCTGCCGGAACTGGATCCTTTCTCGAGGAGAGTGCACAGGGTGATCTTGGTGTATCAGTACTAGATATCAGTGATATTGCGATGAATGCTCCCTCTCCGGTACAATTCAAAGCCGAATGTGCTGCATTTATCAATTCAGATATTCGGGGTGCACTGCAGGAGGGATATTCCCGTGAGGATATAATTGGGGGTCTTGTGAGTTCAATTGTTAACAATTACCTTAGTAAGGTGAAGGGCCAAAGAAAGGTGGGTAAGAAGGTATTTTTGCAGGGGGGTGTGGCCAAGAACAGTTCAATGGCATATGCATTTGCCCTGGCAACTGGTAAGCATATTATTGTGCCACCAAATCCTGAACTCATGGGTGCCTATGGTGTGGCCCTGATGGCCTACGAGAAGTATGAACATGGATTAATAAAGCTTAATTCGATGAATATTGGTGAATTACTGTTAAATGAGATGAAAATGCTGGGGAATTTTACCTGCAGATCCTGTGATAACTTCTGTGTGATCAACAGATACAAGGTGGGTGATAGAAAATTTCCCTTTGGTGGAAAATGTAGTAAATATGAGAGCCAATGGAAGAATATTGCACAAGGTGAAGAAGTGGAGGATCACGTAGCAAAGAGAAATGAGATATTATTCTCAGTTATGGATGACAAACCAAACCCTGATGGGATTGTTATCGGAATTCCAAGAGCACTCACCACCCATTTCCTCTTACCACTTTACTACACATTTCTGAAAGAATTAGGATTCAATGTGGTACTGTCCGGGATAGATGATCATGGTGAATTATATATCAATGCTCCATTCTGCTTTCCCACACAAATTGCACATGGTGCAGTATTAGATCTGATTAAACAAAATAATCCGGATTATGTTTTCTTCCCACAGATACAGAAAATGCCCTATGAGGCTTCAAAAATCAATTCCTATCTGTGTCCCATATCTCAGGCAAGTCCATTTGTTTTACAAAAGGCATTTTCCGAGGTTAAATTCATCTCTCCCAGTCTTGATTTTCAGAAAGGGTACCTACCATGTGATACGATGATCAAGAGTATTGTTGATGAATTTGAGATGTCACATAGGGATGTGGAATGGGCGTATATGCATGCCGTGGAAGCACAGTTAACTGTGGAGTTCGAGATGAGGAAAATGGGAACCTTGGTGTTGAAAGAAGCAATTGAATCTGATAAACCCGCAATCATTCTTGTGGGTCGTAGTTACAATGCATTTCCCAATGAAACCTCTCAATCCATTGGTAGAAAATTGGCCAGTAAGGGTATATCAACCATACCATTTGATTGTCTTGGACCTCAGAATAATGCAGAGACCTCTTGGTACTACTCTAATCTGATAATCAATGCGGTGAGACTTGCAAAGCAGCATGATAATCTCTTCGTGCTTTATATCAGTAATTTTGGCTGTAATGTCGATTCCTTCACTTTGGAGTACTTGAGAGTTGAAATGGGCAATAAACCCTACTTGAAGTTAGATATTGATTCCCCTACTGCTGATGCTGGGACTTTAACCCG
>DAOUUM010000344.1 GCA_030668165.1 Candidatus Heimdallarchaeota archaeon | reverse complement strand
GTACATTGCTCTTGATTAATTCCTCCATACTCTCTCTTTTTGCCTTGTTCAGCTGCTTGGAATCATCCACTCCCAATTTTTTTAATTTGATTAATTGCTTATTGTTGGCAAGCACTATGCCAAAGACAATTGGACCCAGTACGGGACCTCTGCCAGCCTCATCCATCCCCGCAATCAGGTTATGAACAGTTAGCTCTGTGGATGAAAGATTAAAATCACTCATTATCAAGCACCAGTTTTCTGATGGTATCGATCACATGAGTACCGGGAGCATCTGTGCGAAAAGCCTGTTTCACAAAATTTGATTTGACAAATCTATACCCCTGCTCATTGAGTTTCTCGGCAAGATTATCAATTCTGGGTTGTGCAATTCTATTTTGCCTGGATATCACATCCATGCAATAATAACCATGCAGATCAGACCCATTCACACCCTCTTCGAGTAATTTTTTCATGCGTTTGGTGCTGGGATAGAGATAGGACCTCTCCTTACCCTCAATCGTTGCATTCTTAATTTCTTCCAGATCATTATTAATAATTGTTAAACCATTCTCACACCATTGTTTGTCAAATAGATCCCCAACCCACAGTGGACCAGCAATATCGGTTATCTCTTCTGCACAACAGGTTTTGGTCCTAGGAATTATCCCTGCCTCATAATGAATCTGAAAGCAGGATTTGCAGGTGTATGAAAATCCAATCTGTGATACCGCTTCGGTGATTGCTCCTGCACTTTTATTAACCATGAAAAATACCTTGGTGTAGTGATCGACTGATGCGGTGAAAACCGGTCTCACCCCCCTCTCAATCCTTGCTGCGGATCTAACAACAGTTGCTATCAATATTCTTGCCGCAGTTTCATGTGTGTGGTGATTATTAAGTGGTACTGATGCATATTTTCTGATACATGCGCTGGGATACACCCCGCAAAGCGCAGTCATATCAGTGGCCGTAACAGCCACCATGGATCTCAGGGCAAGAACTGGCCATATAGAATCGATAAACGGAGTTGGTGGTCCAAAGGGATCAAGATCAAGATAATGGAATTTCAGTCCATTCTCGGCGAGATCCAGCATCAGTGATCTGGCCTCTCTTTTGAAAGAATGTACCCTGTCCTGGATCTGCAATTTATTCGTATTGAAATTGGATATCTGAATTGTTATATCATTGTAATCGTTGATTACCACCTCATCAACATATTCACCAGTCTCTGCAATCATGCGAAAGGCACGGATACCAATTCCAGCCAGGGGCTCTATTGCCCTCACCTTGTATCCAAATGTCTCAGAGTATATTCTTGTGAACAAGAGTGCAAGATCCCGATTTAAGACCATGATTGGGTTGAAAAATGATGGAGCATCGTATATTGATTCACCATCTGCAACCATAAATTCGATTTTACCCTCTGATTTCAGAATAGTGGGTATCTCTGGATCCATTATATCGTTTGAGATATAACCCGGGATATCATGGATGGTAACTGAATTATTCAATATCCTCCACCACTGGCTGATAATTCATGCATATGACATACTCCTCTGCCGATGATTTTCTGGTGGCAGGAGGTCTCCAAAGTTTCACCTTGGTAAAATTCTTCCTAAGAATAGATTCAAGTTCTTTCATTGGGGGACCCCTGAATACCTTGGAAACAAAATTTCCGCCAGGAAGAAGGAGTTTACTTGCAGATTCAAAAGCGATGGTCGCCAGATGCACCTGTCTCTCGACATCCAGATGCCAGTTCCCGCTGGTATTACCAGCCAGATCTGATAGGATAACATCCACTTTACCGGATAGCTCATCCTCAACAAATTCTATCAATTTTGGAGAACGTATATCCATCAGAAGAATTACAATATTTTCATTGACAAAGGACCTGATGGGATTTTTATCCACTGCAATTATCTGTCCCTTATTCCCCACGATCTTGCTGGCCACCTGTGTCCAAGCTCCTGGAGCAGCCCCAAAATCTATCACAGTATTCCCACGTCTCAATATATAGAATTTTTTCTGAATTTGTTGTAATTTATATGCAGAACGTGCTCTGAAACCATCTCGTTTTGCCTCTCTATAGTAATGATCCTTTTTGTTGTATGACAGCTTGCAGTACGTCCTTTGAGAATAACTTAACATAGTAATCTATAGTTAAATAAAAAATGAAGTGGTACATACTTGATATTAAAAGTGAAATTCAGAATTAAATTAATTATAAAATTACAGGATACTATCTAGTTCAAGTTCAAGATCTAGCCATTGCTCAAATTCTTGACAATTTGCTGGAGACACTGGATTATCTATCTTACACTCGGTTACGATGGAACAGGTAAGACATGGTTGTGCTGCCAGATCAACCCATCGTGAGATGGTTGTATCAACTAGCTCAATTTTTTGTGATTGGAAATCATTGCGCTTAATGCTATCTGGAATTGTCTCGTATACCAAAATCTTATTTTCCAAAATCATCCTCTTGATCTGATGTTGTACATTCTTATACTTTCCAAATTTTCTAAAAATATCAGTCATGTAGATATCAATTTTACTCTCGCTTGCGAGCTCTAGAATTGATTTCTCAAGACTCTTGCTAAACGATGTTGATACTGAACTCATATTTTCAAAGGCTGAATAATTAATTAGTTCATCCATTACATCCACTTTCTTTCCGTCTTCCATTTTTCTCTCACTTCTATCCATTTGTAATCATATCTTAGTATTTAAACATGTTGTCGCATTCGTTTACATTTCGGGGTAATTTTAATTTTTTATGCACACCTATTCTAACAGAGAAGTCTACTCTGAGGGGTGAAAGTGATTATTTACTACTGATCAGTTGAGAATATTTTGATATATTTTCTATAGTATCAATCTCGTAGTACTTTGAAATACCTGTGGCCAAGTTTTTTAGCGTTTTGATTGGCCCAGTTTGTGAGAGCTCTTTTGGCCTCAACTGCCATCTGTCTCCAGCTCTGTGGAAATCCCTCTAGAAAATTGGATACATTCTGAATCAACTCGGCATCATCTTTTGTATCATCAGTCAGCATGATTGTCAAGTCCCCCTCCTCCCAATCACTTTTCTGGATGATGGGGACAATTTTTGAGAGACTGGCTTTGAGAAATGTCAGGGAGATTTTTTCCAGTGAATGCCCTTCTACCTTGTCCAGTAATAAATGAACCAGAATACTGTTGACCGTCTTTTCTATCAATACACCCTCCTCAAAAGTAAGTTCAACGGCTCCAATCTCACAATTTTTACAAATAGCACATGGGAAATTAATATAACCTCTAGTTGGACACTCGATGGGTTTCAAGTCTGCAACATGTTCCAGAGTTAGTAAGTCTGAATTCATTTTATTCCTCTGGGGTAGCCATCTCAAATTTTGCGCCGGTGGGTTCGGGCCAGATTTTATCAACAACCTCTGTTCTGCAGATAACACAACGATTGGTAACACCGATAGGATTTTTCTGCTCGTCGTAAATGAACTCCTTGGTGATACCTCGATCACAGAGAATGTCATTCTTGCATTGAGGGCAGTAGAAATAGCTCTTATTTTCATCCACTGATGGTTTCCATAGATAAATTGAACACTGAGAGCACACAGTTCTTGAGTCACATCTCATATGTCGGGCAATTACAGTAATTAGATTTTAACCTCCAACAAGTAATTGATTGGAATTAATTTATTTATAGTTGCTGAAAGAAAAAGGGAATTAAAACAAACTACATTAAATTAATTAGATAAGAGGTGTGTGTTGTGAGAATAAATTACTAGGATTAAGTCATTAGTCTGATAAATTAATCGATATTCTCTCGACCTTCATACCAGTTGCGATATTTTCGTCTATCTCTTCTCTTGCGCTCTTTCTCGGCATCTGGATCC
>DAOUUM010000055.1 GCA_030668165.1 Candidatus Heimdallarchaeota archaeon | reverse complement strand
TGAGGGTAAAAAATGGCAATCACTATTTTTGATTCAGAGATTTGGTGGTGAGAACAAATACCAGAAAGAACGAGGTCCACCAATGCTCAGAAAGAGACATATGCCTTTCACCATAGGTGTGAAGGAAAGTAATCGCTGGTTAGAACTCATGTATCAGTCATTGGATGAGTTTGGAATAACTAAAGAACATGAGATTAGAGATGATCTCAATATATTTTTTGAGTTCACTGCAATTAAAATGATCAATAAACGTGAATTAAACTTATAATAATCAATCAAGTTCATAATCAATCTGTAATCTATCCATCTGCTGAAATGAATTCTCTGTTATCATTTTTAAATACCCTGATGAAAATACCAGGAGTAATTAGATTATTTAACTATTTAAAAAAGAGCAAATACAAGCGAAGAATACCCCGATTTGTAAAAACCCCCCCTTCTGATTCCAAATTCATTGAAAACAAGCTAAATCTGACATTTGAGGATTTTAATACAATATTTGAATTTCAAGACAACAGTGTTGATTTACTTTTTGGCAAACCCGAGTATCCCACGATATTTTCTCAAATGAAATCGGAATCTATATCAAATTTTGATGAATTGAGCTATGTTATAACTGTAAATGAAAATGGAGATATCGATTTTCAGTATGAGGGTCGAAAACTCAGCATTGATATCCAAATAAACAGTAATTGGCTATCAATTAATCTGGTACATAATTTTGATCAGATATTTGGTCTGGGAGAAAAGGGAGGATCTCTTAATAAAATGGGTGAGAAATGGATTTTCTGGAATGTGGACAACCCAGGATTTGAACCGGATAGTGATCCCCTGTATAAGTCATATCCCATAATGATCCTGTCATCACCAAGTTCATGGATTGCATTGATAATAGATTATCCGGGATATCAGGAATGGGATCTGAGAAAGAGGACCACAAATCATCTGTATATAGAAGATAGAAATATCTATGCAAAAATATTGTTTGCCAGAACTCCCAAGGAATTGATGAGAGAGATCATAAAACATCTCGGTAGTTTCCCACTACCCCCCATATGGACCCTAGGATATCATCAGTGCAGATGGTCCTATTTCCCCGGATCAAAAGTGCTTGAAGTAGCAGAAACATTCAGAGATAAGAAAATTCCTGCTGATGTGATCTATCTTGATATTGATTATATGGATGAATTCAGATGTTTCACCTGGGATGAGAAGAACTATGGGGATCCAATAGAATTAATCAATAAATTACATGACTTGGGATTCAAAGTGGTGACCATGATTGATCCTGGAATCAAGGTAGATCCGGATTATTTTGTGTACCAGCAGGGTATTGAGAATAATTATTTCTGTAAAATAGATGGTGAGAATTATGTTGATCCCGTATGGCCAGGTGATTGTGTTTTCCCTGATTTCTTTAATACTGAGGTGAGGAAGTGGTTTGGATCACTCTATGAAAATCTGGTGAGTTATGGTGTAGATGGTTTCTGGAACGATATGAATGAACCCAGTACTTTCACGTTAAGGGGGACCATGGCAGATGAGGTAATTCATGATCTTGATGGGAATAAGATCGCTCACAGAACCTTGCATAATAAGTATGGACAGATGATGATCAAGGCCAGTTATGATGGATTAAGCAAGTTGTACAATAACAAACGGGTTTTTCTTCTGAGTCGCTCTGGATACTTGGGATCACAGAAATATGGTTGGATCTGGACTGGAGATAACAAGGCAAATTGGGGACATCTTAGACTAAGTTTGAGAAAATTGATCAATTCAGGATTATCTGGTCATTTTGCTTCGGGAGCTGATATTGGTGGATTCAGGAATAATCCATCACCTGAATTATATGCAAGATGGATACAGCTCGGATTGTTTTATCCACTCATGCGAACGCACACTTCTACCTTCAGCAAGGATCAGGAACCATGGTCATTTGGAGATGAGGTTGAAGAAATATCAAGACAGGTCATCAATATGAGATACAAGTTAATTCCGTATATCTATACCTGGATGTGGTATGCCTCAAAATATGGTGTTCCACTTATTAGACCGATGTGGATGGAATTTCCCGATGATCCTGCTTGTTTTGATAAGACTATCCAGGAGAGACAGTTCTTCTTTGGACCCGAAATGCTTGTCGCACCTGTTACATCAAAAAGACTAAACAAATGGCTAGTTTATTTACCAAAGGGAGAATGGATAAATTTCTTTACTGGTGAGGTTTACGATGGCGGAAGTTTGTTAAGTATAGAAATAGGATTAAGTGACATCTTAATTTTTGTCAGATCAGGATCCATAATTCCAATGTATGAGACAGTTGATACAAATTATGAATTAACTAGTAAATCAGGAATTGAGTACCTTAGATTTGGATCTGATTGTTCAGGTAAGGTATACTTGGATGATGGAACTACTCTAAATTATCAGAGCGGCAATTATGGATTCTATGCAATAGATGATAATCTGAATATAGAATTAATTGATGGGCAGGGATTTGATTAGGTTCATCTCTGCAAATTTGATTTTATTCTTTTATTACTAACTATCAATGATATCAGACTACCAAGCAATATCCAGAAGCAAACCGATACAATATATCCATAGATATCACTGATATCGAATGCGATCACTATCAGGCTGTACAGTGCCATGTAGAGGACCATTATATACATAATATGAGGAATGGTTTTGGATCTGAAATCATATTTGAAAACCATATCCATTAAAAATTCTATTAGTAGATATACGATAACAATAATGAGGCCTATGATAAGATTAATTGATTTTTCAGCCTTGATAAATTCAAGCAGGGTCAGTGAAAAAGGGATGATTAGTAATGCCATTGGGACTCCTATTTTTTTAATAATATCCAATTTATCAATCCTTACGTATTGATAAACCATTGCTATAAGGAGATTGAACAGGACTGCAGATATCATAAAAATTACATTGTATATATCTTCATTCATCATAATTGTACTGTTTCATTCCAATTTAAATATTATTGATTTGCTATATGATTAATATTAATTATTTATTTTAGTTATTTTGATATTTTAATCATCCACTTCTTCATCTTGCCATTCTGGTAGATCTGAGAACATATCCGAAGTATCAGCTTCTTTTGCGGCAACCTTATCAGCCTGATCCAAGATTTTTTCTGTTTCCTCAGTGGCCTCTCTATCTTCCTTCTCCCATTCAGGGAGTTCTTCAAAGATCTCTGCCTTGTTCTCCTGTTTTTTGGGTTCAGTTTTACTGACAGAATCATCTGCCTTTGGTCTCGTTTTTACCCCTTCCTTAGCCTCATAACTGGGACCGATAATTCTCTTACCCGGCATGATATTTCCACAAGCATGGCAGACCTTGTTCTTCCTACTTGTTTTTGTGGAGCAATTTGGACATGATTTGGTAATTCCAAATATATTTGTCACTACACCCATAGAAAAGCCTAGAATCTTCAGCAGAATCCAAGCAGAAAGTAAAGCACCAAACACTTCAAAACTGATAAAATCTAATAAATCTATTTCAGGGAGAGCCATTTTTTCACCTATTTTGCTAAATCAGTATTTTGGTATATGATTTATAGTTATCCCACTAAAAATGGACTTTAATAGAAAAACTAATTTAGATCCGTCTTATTTTCTTAAATTCATTTTCCACATCTTCTATCGGTATCTATGTTGCGGACCTGTAATTGTTGTATAATTTTCTGAATGGGAGATCTCCATCCACTACTATTATTACTGCTATATCCTGCGGTTTCTCATAGTTATTGTCTTGTAATCATGATACTGACAAGGTGTTAGGCATTATAGATTAACTCTAAACCATTGGTTTTAAATTAAGGACCTCTAAGGTAAATTTGAGATAATTTTAAAATAAATGACTAAACAATCCTCGTTTCATTATGGGATTAACTCTTTTTTCAATATGATATGTAAATAAAAATAAATACAAAGTTGTGCTAAATATTTTCAATGTTAGATGATCAAGTAGGTTCTGTTTGCAAAACAACTATTGTTAAAGTACATCGATCAAAAACACTCGAAGATGCCGGTAAGGAAATGGTGAATGCTAAAGTTGGTGCGGTAATTGTTGTCGACGATTTAGATAATCCAGTTGGAATCATTACCGAGAGAGATTATATGAATTCAAGTATCTCGGATGCTAAACCTGTGGGAGATATCAAAATTGAACCCATTATGTCCTCCCCAGTCATATCAATCAACCAATCTGCTAAGCTCGAAAAAGCAGCGGATAGAATGTTCCACAAGAATATACGTAGACTCCTAGTGGTTGATGATAACGGACTAGCAGTGGGTTTCTGCACTGTCAGAGATATTCTTGAAGCAACTAATGAAATGATGAGTGACTATTAGATATTAATTCGCTATTTCGAATTTAACTATTTATTATATCTGAATAGTTGACTAATTTTATAATCCATTGACAGAATACTGTTGTGTGGATCTGAAAAGTCATTGGAACAAATCATATCAGTTGAATTCAATTGAGAAACTAGGCTGGTTTGAAAAACTAGCTGAACCCTGTCTTAATATCATAGGAGAATTAAATCTTGCATCGACTGACAAGATATTAATTATAGGCTCAGGGGCAACTACTTTGGTTGATTCATTAATTGAACTTGATTATCAAAATATAATAGCACTGGATATCAGTGATATTGCCCTTAATACTTTAAAGTTAAGAAATGGTGAATCAAGGGTTAGATACATTGTCGATGATATTACCACTACAGATAAGCTAGTCAATGATATTATGTTGTGGCAGGACAGAGCTGTTCTGCATTTTATTACTGATGATACCAAACTTGACAAATATAAAAATGCGATCAATAATTCACTAACAATTGGTGGGTATGCTTTGATTGCAACCTATGCTCTTGATGGAGCTGAAAAATGCAATTGTTTGCCAGTTAAGAGATACTCTGCAGATATGATCACTGAATTTCTTGGTAAAAGTTTTAAGTTGTTAAAAGATTTCAGACATGTGTACACCATGCCTAGTGGCAATCTAAGACCCTACACCTATACACTATTCCAAAAAATTAAATGATCTAAAGATTTATCTGAATATTAATCAAAACTATCTACAGATTGGATTGTGTTTATCTATGCGCCTGACAAGCTCTATAAAATGGATTATCCAATTCCCATTGATGACAAGATAATATCAAGCATTGAGAAGTTAATTAGTCAAGGAATGGTCAAGTACAAAACACCTGGTCTTGCAATGGCTATCGTTCATGATGATGATACAGTTTATGCGCGTGGATTTGGTTCGCGGGCAAAAAATACAGTGGCTGATGAAAATACGGTGTTCAATATTGCATCAATTTCAAAATCATTCATTGCTCTTGCAATTATGCAATTGGCAGAGAAGGGAAAAATTGACGTGGGAGACCCCATCTCTAATTATTTTCCATTTGAACTTGGATTTGATGATGAACCAATATTGATACATCATCTTTTATCTCATAGTTCAGGAATTCCAAATTTGGATGATACTCTGGCTTCACGCGATGATTATGCAAATTATGATGTAACTAAAATCCCAATGATCCCTTATTCATCTTGGAATGATTATTTCAGATTCATAAATGGAGCAAAGGAATTTGTGACAGAAAGACCTGGAAAAAGATTCTATTATCTGAATACAGGTTATACTCTACTTGGGAGGTTAATAGAGGTGGTATCGAATCAATCAATCGAGGATTATCTTAGGGAGAACATATTTGAGCCAATGCAGATGAACAGATCCACTATATCTGTTGAGGAGCTCCAAAATATTGATAATGTCACCCAAGCCTATATCTCCAAGGACAAACCAACTCCAATTGATTGGAATATTAACCTATTTGCCAAGGCAGCAGGTGGAATATTTTCTAGTGTCTACCAATTAGCTAATTACATGAAAATGATGTTTAATGACGGTCGATTCAATGATACACAGGTAATAAGTAAGGATACCATTTCTCTGATGCATTCGCATCAATCCGTGGAGAGTTTTCCAAATACTGATTTTACAAGTTTTTATGGAGATTATGGTCGAACGGGTTATGGTTACGGATGGGTGATCCAGGATGATTTTTACGGTCACAAGATTGTACATCACTCAGGATCCTATTTTGGATCCTCCGCTTGGTTTGCCATGATCCCCGAATTAAAAATCGGAACCATCATCCTGACAAATCAGCATCCAAGTCCCAGGATGTATGCTTTGGCCGTGTTATCATTATTAATAGGTAAAAAACCAAAAACAGAGTTCAATTTACTGTCTTTTCAGGCCAAACTCAAATCACTTTGTGGAGTGTATCATTCTTATTCCAAAGTAGATACCGTGGAAATAATACAGAAAGGAAATATGCTATTTCTGAAATATATCACCTTGGATAAATTGGATCCTGAGGAAGCATTAATACCAAATAATGAAAAATCTGATTCAAAAAATATATTTTATTCAATACAAACTGAGATTGGTGAATTCCAGACTGTAGAGTTTAATATTGATGGTGCTGATGTTTGGTTACAGATTGAGAGAAATAAATATAGAAGGGAATGATAAAACACGATTCAAATTGAATAATTCGATTTATCCGATTAAAATAGTTTATGAATTATGATTTGACCCAATCTTTATGCAAAATATACTGGTAATTGGTGGATCAAAATTTATTGGTAAAAGATTACTAAAAAAGCTAGGACAAAATAATTGTAAAATCACAGTTCTCAACCGTGGAAATACCTCAGCTGAGAAGTATCTACCTGATAATGCCACCCATATTGCTGTGGATCGTAATGATAAAGAAAAAATAAATGAGATATTAGAAGATAAAAAATTTGATATTGTCTACGATATATGCTGTATCACTGGTGAGCATGCAGAGATTATTCTTGATGCACTGAGAGGAAAAGTGAAAAGACATGTGCATGTCTCATCAGGATCTGTTTATCAACTTGAGAAACCAACTGATTTTGATGAGCTACCAATTGATGAGGATCATCAACTAGCAATTATTGAAGAGGATACCCATCCATATGTAAAGGCAAAAACTGAGGCTGAACTGGTATTTTTAAAGGCATTTGAGAAGGAAGCCTATCCAGTTAGTATTGTTCGTCCCACATTTGTCTATGGACCAGATAACTATGTTTACAGGGAAGCCTATTTCTTTGATAGAATAAGTCGTGATCGTACTTTGCTTCTACCAGAGGATGGAGAGGGTCATTTTGATCTGGTTTTCGTAGATGATCTGGTAGATCTGATTATTCATGTTGGAAACTATGGTGACAAGGTTCTTGGACAGGCTTACAATGGATCAAGTGCCAGATTAATGTCGGCTAACATGTTTGCCCGTAAAATTGGAAAAATATTGAATAAAGAGGTCAAGATCAAGTACTATCCAATGACAATTGGAGAGGAGTTTGAATGGCCTCCCGAAAAGATGTACACCTCATTATATCCCTATCCACCCAAGGGGGTGATGTCGTTCTCAAATAACAAGGCTGAGAGAGAAACCGGATTTAGTTTCAATACTTCCTATACTGTGGGACTTACCAATGCATACAACTGGTGGAAAAATGAGGATAATAAGGAGCCAGAATGGGAAATTGAAGACCTACTGATAGATTATCTGACCATGGTCAGGGAGAAAGGCAAGGATGATCCGGCAGTTTTGAAGTTAAAAGAGGATATCATAGCCAAAAATCCCGAAGTTACAACATAATCTGCATGATTTGAATAAATATTAATGACAAAATAATAAAAAAAGATTAATTCATTTTTCCCTTCACTACGAAATTAATTTATAGGAGCTTTGTTTTAATGAAGGTTAGTCTGTAATTATTTTTTGGTGGGCTCTTATGAATAATCCTCTAGAAGACTCGGGTAATGAATCAGTGACCGGAGAAAGATCTGCAAAATATGATGGTTTTATCTCTCATTCTCCAATTCCACTGGTTGAGATGGATTTCTCAAAGGCTAAACAATATATAGATTCTCTGAAATTACACTCTTATGATGGTTTAGAACAGCAAATGAGAAATGATGCTGAGATAGTAAAAATCCTGAGATCTAAGATCAGATTAGTTGATCTAAATAAAAGTGCCCAGATCATATTCGGTATCAATTCAAAGGAGGATGCAAGAGACTTGTTTCCCAATTTATTTCCCATCCCTCATAAGCCAAAAATTATGCAGATGATACTTCAACTGATGAATGGTGAATTAAAGGGAGAATATGAATACAAATTTGAATCCGAGAGTATTGATAATTTGGATGTGCATATCTACTGGTACACCTCGGCTGATTTGGAAATAGAATTATCCGAGGTATTCATCTCAATCATTGATATTACTAAAAGCAAGGCATTTGAGAATGAATTAATTCAGCAGACAAATCTACAAAAGGTTATCAATTCTATTTATAATCTGGGGATCCAGAATTTACCAATCAAAGAGATATTTGACAAGGTTGTTAGACTTGTCGCCCAATTTATGGATGCTGAGTACTGCAAAATTCTGAGGTACCAAAGTAAACAGGATAATCTATTATTGATCTCTGGATATGGGTGGAAGGATGGTATCGAAGGCAATGCAACAGTAATGGCAAATGAAAATTCACAAGCAGGTTTTACCTTGAATTCCAATTCCACAGTTGTTGTCAATGATTTACTCAAAGAGACCAGATTTACAGGGCCGGATCTACTCCTAGATCATAATGTCAGGAGCGGGATGAGTGCGATAATAAAATCTGATGATAATTTATTTGGCATATTAGGTGTTCACTCCACCAAAATTCAAAATTTTTCAATTTACTCAATTGATTTCTTCAACTCAATAGCATTATTCTTGTCTAATTTAGTCAGCAGGCATAATGTCCAAAATGAGCTCACAGCCAGCAAACTCTTGTATGAGGATCTTTACCAGACTGCTCCATTCATGTACTTCAATATTGAATTTGATACAGGTAAGATCCTAAATTTCAACACTGAGGTAGTTAAAACCCTGGGTTATTCTGAAGAAGAATTGCAAGATAAGATAATTACCGAGATTTATCATCCAAGATCCTTCGAACAACTAGATGATGAAATTATTAAACTGATCAAAAAGGGAAGGGTGAATAATCTTGAATTTAGGGTTATCAAACGTGATGGATCTGAAATGGATGTTCTGATAAATACAATTGGTATCAGGGATGATACAGGCAAATTAGTAATCACAAGAAGTATATGGCTGGATATTACAGAAAGAAATGCTGCCAAGTTGAAAATAATAGAGCAATCAGAGGACATACAGAATATTAACAGAATTCTAAATCTAAAAAATCATATTAGTGATATAGTACTGTACACCCATAATGAGAATGAACTCAATCAAAAAGTATGTGATATTCTGAGTGAAGATGAAACTATCAAATTTACCTGGATCGGATATCTAAGACCTGATAAATACAGAACTATTGAACCGATAGCTTTTTCCAAGGATTATGTCTCATATCAGCATCTATTTGGTTATAAAACATTGACTGATGATAGTACTACCAATCCCATATCACAGGCGGTAATTTATAAGAAAACGGTAATTCTGAACCGAAAATACATGCCAGCTAGCAGTCCACAGGAATTAAAATGGATTTTGCAAGGTGACACGAAATCAATCATAATACTCCCTCTGGTGGTTGATGATTTGTGTATTGGTATTTTGATAATATCATCACTAATTGATTATGCCGT
Source organism: Candidatus Heimdallarchaeota archaeon (assembly GCA_030668165.1). Lineage (GTDB taxonomy): Archaea > Asgardarchaeota > Heimdallarchaeia > Heimdallarchaeales > Kariarchaeaceae > JAJRQD01. The sequence goes on along the minus strand of DAOUUM010000055.1, from coordinate 1,810 downwards.
TGATGATTCTTCTGAAATCAATCTTTTCAAGGAGATCGCCAGTACACTTGCCTTTACCATAAAAGCCATACGAGTGGAGAGTTCCCAGTTGATGATCCTGCAACAACTCGAAGATCAAAAAATTCAGAGTTTGCAGTTGTTAACCGCAATTGAACAGAGTCCAAATATTGTAATGATAACAAAACCAGATGGGAATATTGAGTACATTAATCCAAAATTCACTGAAATCACAGGATATCAGTTGAGTGAGGTTAAAAACAAAAATCCACGTATCTTGAAATCTGATTTGCAAGAAGATAAGTATTATGAAAATTTATGGACAACGATCAGCAGCGGTAAGGACTGGCATGGAGAATTCATGAACAAGAAAAAGGATGGTGGATTTTTCTGGGCTTTTGCCTCAATAGCACCTGTAATAGATGAATCAGGTGAAATAATTAATTATATTGGTATCCAGAGAGATATCACTGAACTAAAGAGAGATGAGGCTAGACTCAATGAACTACAAAAAATGGAGGCAATTGGAAGACTGGCTGCTGGTATCTCACACGATTTCAAAAATATTCTTACTGCAATTTCACTTAATGTAGACTATATTGATGCCAATCTCAATGAAATCGATCCTTTGAGAGAGGAGACCATGGAGATCCGAAAAGGGGTCAATATGGCTACCGCAACAATTCAACAGCTACTTGCTTTTAGTGGTAGTTCCGAGGTTGAGGATTTCATTGAAATTAATATTAACACCTTGATTGATAAATTACTTACCTGGGTGCAGAGATTGGTGGGACCAGATATTGATATCAAAAAGATCAACTATTGTGATAATCCAATTGTAATGGGCAATCAAACCTCAGCAGAGCAGATGCTGATTAATTTGATAATCAATTCTAAAGATGCCATGCCCTCAGGGGGTGTCATATCTATTAGTATTATTGATCTGAAGAATATGGATGGTTACCTGTATTCTGATAAGGAGGTTGTTAACTGTACTAGTATAAGTAATGATTTGATACTTGAGATGGATGCAGATAGGCCATACTGTCTCTTAACTATCATTGATACTGGAATGGGAATCCCACAAAATGTGATCCAATATATTTTTGAACCATACTTCACTACGAAGGGTGTTGGTAAGGGTACAGGGCTTGGTCTTTCAACAGTTTACTCAATTATCAAAAGTTTTGGGGGCAGTATTTATGTTACTTCTGAGGTAGATGTCGGAACAAGTTTTATGATATTATTACCCAAATTGATTCAGGATCAGTAACGAAATCCAGTTAATCTGTCAATGCTGAATTCAGGATATTAATGTATTTTATGATGTTTGAATGCCCTCTCATTGTTATACAATTTCAATAAATACCAAATGATTCGAGGAGTACTTGATCTGCATTGCCGAATGTTTTCACCTCATAAGTATTGGTGTGCAATTCTTGGTCAAATTCCTCCATAAAACGCGTGGCAAATCTCTTCAGTGCATCAGAGATAAAGGTAGTGGCATTACTGGTGATGATTAAAAATGCAATATCCTCTTTCACATCTAATATTAATTCCTTTCCGATAAAATTAATGGATTTGATATCTGAACTCACATCAAATGCCTCACCCATTAAGGCAGTAATGGCCGAGAGTGCTCCACTAATTAGTGTTGTATTACTGGATTCGGATGCTTTCTCACAGAAATTGAAACGGTACAGAGGGGTTCCACTATCCCTGATAACCAGGGCAATCTCCAATTTCTGGGGCTGAAGAAAGGCAACTGTGGCACCCTCCAGATAACCATAAGCCATAGTTATCACACCCACAT
>DAOUUM010000007.1 GCA_030668165.1 Candidatus Heimdallarchaeota archaeon | reverse complement strand
GGTATGACAGTGGGCATCGATCAATCCAGGAGTTATGTAATTATCCGAGCAATCAATAATTTCAGCATCTGATGTATCTAAATCCTTACCTAGACTAATAATTTTATCATCTTCAATTAACAGAGTTCCCTTCTGAATAATTTCTCCCTCAACTGGAATTATGGTTGCATTTACAAAAGCATATCTCATAATTCAATTTTTTAAAATGAATATTTACCTTTAACGTATGGGTAACAATGATTTTTGAAATATTAATCATTGATTTGACTTGACAATAGATTAATTATTTCACATTATTTTTTTTGTCTATTTCCTCGTGAATATTTGCTAGTTTTTCTCCATCCAGGTCGTAGTACTTGCGAATAAGAAAGATGGATGCAATAAAAGCAATTATTGGCAATATCACCATTTGAAATTTAATTCCAGTCTGACCAAGAGTAGTTTGAGTATCTGAGTTCTCGTTAAATCCGGTTATTTTGGATACAATTGCCAAGGATATGGCCTGTAGTAATATGGCAATCCTGATGAAGAATCCATTGAAACCGAAGAAAATACCCTCTCTTCGTTTCCCTGTATTCAGATGATCCTCATCAATCACATCTGAAATCAGGAGATCTACAACCATCAATAAACCTGCTAGACCTAGACCTATTCCACCCATGACTACAAGAATCATTGTTGGATCTGTTAGGAACCAGAGTGGCACAAGCATCACTGAAAAAGCGAATGCAGACCATATAAAAGTGAATTTGGGTGATTTTTTATTAGTTATTTTAACCCAAAAGAATAGTGCAAATACTGTGACTCCAATTGCAGCTGCATATGCCAATGTTTCAAATCCTTCATCTTTGAACAATACAAATTTTCTGAAGAATGGCAGAAAAGCCAAGACCTGTCCATATCCAAAATATGTAACCAGATTGGCAATAAGAAATACCTGATAATTACGATTCGTGAAAACAATGCTAATTCCCTCCTTTAGGGAATATTTATCCTCTTCTTTGATTTCCTTGAAATGAGTTTCCTTGCAGCCAAAGAAAGATAATCCAAGATTAAGGAAACTGATACCAGCCAACAACCAGCCAAATACAGCATAGGAAGGAATATCTCCATCGGAGATAAACATGGGTGGAATTATCAGAGCAACAACCAGAGCAACCAATGAAAACAGTTGCCTAAAAGCAGATACGATATTACGTTCACTTGAAGTGCTGTATAATTCCGGGAATAGGGCGGCCCAAGCTAATACCACGACGGTATACCCAGTATCAAATAAAAGTAGTGCAATTACAAGCCAGATAAATAATAGTGACTGATTTGAAATAAATGAGGCCGGGGGAGCCCAAATCAGCCCAAAACTGACCACTAATGGAATCCAGAATGCGATCATCCATGGTAAACGTCTACCCCACCTGGTAATTTTTCTATCCTGTATCCAACCAGCCAAAGGATCATTAATGCTATTGTAAATTGCCCAGATACCTATTGCTAAGGCATAGTATGATGGAGATAATTTTAATTCAACTACATAGAAGAATTGTGCCTTACTCTGATAGAATTGCAGTAATAGTGCAGCAGAGAAACTGGCTGATGAATATGTTAATTTATTAGTTAATGAAGTCAATAAAGATAGGTAATTATGCAATACTTAAGAAATTTCCATGATCGATTCATAATTTTCATCATTGCTTGTCAAATCCTGTTCAAATATTATCTCCAACTCATATGAGTATACGTAAAATATAATTAAAACTATAACAATTAGTAAATGTGAGTGAATTTAATAAGGTGAAGTTAAATTTATGAAAAAACAAATTTCTACTACTTTATTAAATAAATTTCGGCATCTCTCAGGCGCTGAAAGATTAGAGACTCAGGGAGAACGTAATCTCAGTTATTTTCAAATTATATTGATTATTGTAGGAGGATTTTTTATTTTTGGAGTACAAATAATCGATCCATCAACTCATTATTTTTCTGATTTAGATTTTGTATTTCAAACTATAGGATTATTTTTACTTATCTTATCAAGCATTCTACTTAGATTTCAAAAATACAAATTATCTCAACTTACTACAATATTAATCATCAATATTTTTACCTTAATTGAGGTAATTTTAGGAATTGAAAAGAGTGGATTATTTTCAATTTTATACCTTTTATTGATACTAATAATATCTCTCTCAATCACTACTTTTTGGATATCCGTCACCATATATGCAATTGACCTGTTAGCTTTAATGTCCTATTTTCTAATATATTGGGATAATTTTGATAAGACAGAACTTATGGCTAATGTTACTTTATTGCTTTTTATCTCCATTGTAATATTGATATCAGTCTATTTTATGAAAAAAAAGCTTATTGATCAAGTTTACGTTGCAAATAAAACTCAAACTTATTTCGAATCAATATTTAATTACGTACCTCACGGCATAGTAATTGCTAATTTTAGGGGAAGAATCAGTGATCTCAATGATAATTACTGCAGAATTTTTGGCTATGAAAAACAAGAACTCATTGGACGGTATTTCAGTGAGATTACACATCCTGACGACCAAGAACTTGGTTCAGATTTAATAATTAGACTATTAAACAAAGAAATCGATCACTTCGTTCTTGAAAAAAGATATTTCAAAAAAAATGGAGAGATTATTTGGGGTTTAATTACGGTGACTTATATTCTTGATAAAAACAATAATCCTACACATACCATAGGTCAAATGCAGGATATTACCGAAATTAAAATTCATGAAATGAGAAAAAAAGAGGAAGATCTTCGACAGCAACAAGCCCAAAAGTTGGAAGCAGTGGGAATCCTTGCATCGGGCATAGCTCATGATTTTAACAATTTATTAGGAATTATTAATGGTTATGCAGAAATTCTATATTCAATGGAAACAGAGGATGAACACAAAAAAATAATTGAAGAAATTCAGAAAGCTGGAGAGAAAGCACTCACTATTACCAAACAACTGCTTACATATGGTAGAAAGGATGATAGGAAACTAATTATGGTAAATATTAACCATGTTATACACGAACTTAATAATTTTATGAATATGGCTATCGCTGATAAAAAAATCAAGATTGAACAGGAATTACAGTTAGACATCTCAAATATTTATGCAAATACCAATGAATTGAGTCAGATAATGATGAATTTATTGATTAATGCAAAAGATGCAATGCCAGAGGGAGGTCAAGTCAATATTTCAACCGAACAGCTAGGAGAAAGCATCATTATAACTTTTAAAGACAATGGAGTAGGAATGGATGAAAATATTTTAGCAAAAATATTTGATCCCTATTTCAGTACCAAACCCAAAGGAAGTGGACTGGGGTTATCTATAGTGCATAATATTCTTAGTAGTATTGACGGGAAAATATTCGTGGAATCTGAGGTTAACAAAGGAACCACTTTCAAAATTGAATTACCTGTGTATGATCCCAAAACCATGCCAATATCTTCTGACAAGATACCAGAGGAGATTGAGCCAGTAAGATCAAAATCAATCTTATTGGTAGAAGATGAAATCGAATTGGCAAATATAACTAAAACGTTCCTAGACGATACGGGATATGGTGTTATAATCTTCAATGATCCCATACTTGCCCTCTCACATTATTCCCAATTTTATGAAAAGAAGAAGTATGACTTGGTAATCACTGATGTAAAAATGGAGAGTATGAGTGGTATAGAATTGGTGAAGAAAATAAAAGAATTTGATCCCAATCAGCCTATTTTGTTTATTACAGGATTTGGAAACAAGATACTGGAGAATGAACCAGATTCAATAAAAAAAATCCCCTTACTGCAAAAACCATTTACAAAGTATGAAATATCGAAAATAATTCAAAATACTCTCTCTCACTGAATGAATACAGGAAATATATTTACAACTATTTATCTTGATGAAACTTTTGATCAATCACAACAGCTGCAAGGCAGGTAATAAATGGACCTAGTTGTCCATTAGATTGGATTTTGAACGAATCTCTAAATGAAAATAGTTTCTTATCCACTACAAAGGTTAATCGACCATCTGGGGCATACGCATCAAATCTTTTTGAGAAAACAGATCCTCCCGATCTAAATAATCCAACAGGTGTGTCGATAGTAAATGATTTGGTAAACATCATAAAAAATGGGAACTTTATTTTTGCATGAAATATTCCATTTATATCATAGATATCCCATTCGGTCTTGAAAAAATTACCCTGTACATATCCGATCATATTGTCCATCGTGTCCTTAACCTCTATTTTTGGATTGAAAAATGATGACATCTTACGTCTTGCAACCATGAATTCATTGCCCATATAATCCTTTATCTTGTAGGTCTGTGTCATGGAGAGAAGTTTCTGTTCCACTTGGTATTCGGTTTGCTCATATTGATTGGCCTGAATCATCTGAGGTTGATATGAACTATTATGGGTTGGTGCACCCGATCCTTGTTGAGGGGCTACAGAATCGGTTTGCAGTTCAGACCCACAATTCGTACAAAATTTAATATCTTTGTTTTCTGTTCCACAGTTGTTACAATATACCATAATTTATTCAATACTGTCATATCTTTTGTCTATATAGGGTTTTTTATTATTCAACACTTAAAATAGGGTATAATATTCACACTTTCGAATATATCAATTGTCCAAATATTCTCACCATGATTTAATAGCACACATTTCAGATTCAGATGATGGGCGATATTACAAAAAATAATATAGACTCTACATGGGAATTTACCCGCAGACTAACTGAAGATTGTTACCCTCGCTTAACTGGAACTCCAGGATGCATTAAGGCTGGAGATCTGATTACAAAAAATATGGAGGGAAAGTGTGATAATGTTATAATTCAAGGATTTACACATAGACCAACTGGCTTTCTCAAGTTCATGCCTTGGTCAGGGGGATTACACATAATTGCTCTAATTCTCCTTTTTATGAACTACACAATTATAGCACTCGGTTTATTTTTATTGAATGCTTTTATTTTTGTATCTCAACTGTTATTTTACTGGGGATTATTCGATTTTCCGTTCAAGAAGGAGGAAGGTAACAATATTCTTGGAACTATCGAACCAACTGGTGAGGTTAAACAGCAGATTATTTTCAGTGGCCATTATGATGCCCCTTATGTTTTCCAGTTACTAGATAAGATACCCAAATGGTATCCATTAATTTTTGGACTGGCATTATTCTCTGTTGTGCTTGCTTTCTTTGGTGGTTTAATATTCCAGTTATTCTTTTCTTTTGGAGATTATTCCACCGCTGGGACAGTATTTGTGATCTATAGAATTATACTTGCATTATTGTCCATTACTACATTATCCTTCTTTGTTTTCACTACAAATAATATCTCACCCGGAGCAGGGGATAATGCAATTGCTGTGGGTCTGATAATGGAGATGATACCCCTGTTTACTGAGACCAGATTGAAGAACACTCGTTTAGTTATTGCTGCTTTCGATGCAGAGGAAGCAGGACTCAATGGTGCAAGAGCATATGCAAATGAGTTCAAAAATGAATTGCATGCTATCCCAACCTATAACTTCAATATAGATTCTATATATGATCAGGAACATATAGCGATTTTTACCCGGGATCTCAATTCAATCAGAGGGTTAAGTATAGTGGAAGCTACACTAATACAGGATATAAGTAAGGAGTTAGGATTTGAAATTCCATTTAGTAAAATGCCAGTCGGTGGAGGATCCACAGATTCTGCTGAATTCTCAAGAATTGGGGTTGATTCTATTGCTCTTGTAGGTCTTGATCTGGAGACTATTGGACAGAAAACCAGTTATCATTCAACCAGGGACACCATGGATTCATTATCCAAAGTATCAGTTGAATTTGTGCTTAATTTGATGAAATTGTATGCAATGAGAAAGGATAGCACAATTTAATATCTATTCTAGTGTTAATTATTATGAATAGCGATTCTTGATTTTTATCGGTGTGTTATAACCAAGATAGAGTAGTATTAAAGAGATCATTAGCAAGACTCTTAGAACAACGATATAGAAAGCATCGGTGAATGTAATTGTAGCATCGCCAATTCCTGCAATTGTAAATAGTAAGACCGAGAAGGCAATCATCCTTGATTTAAATTTGAACAACTTATCTTCACTTTTATTTGAGAAATATACATATGATGGGAAAACAATTCCAATTCCTAGGGCTCCGAAATAGTATATTATAATTTGTTCAAGGGTGGTATACTCATAATTCATAGCAATTGAATCATCAATTGCAACATCAGTTACTGTCCAATCTTGCAGGAAATATATTGATACAATGAAAATTATGCCAGGTATTACAGTAATGCCTAATGCCACATACTTGAACCATTCTTGATTCTTGTAAAGTGAACTTGTAATATAAACCCAGGAAGTGACTAGGGTGGGAATACTCCAAGCAAATACGAACATACCGAAGGTATCTCCGATCTCTCCACCAAACAATTCAAAAATAAATCTCAGAGTAAATTCTAACCAAGGAGTTGGAAGAGCGAAAAACAACAAGGCTGTGAGAAGAATTATGTTTGCCTTCTTCTGCATCCAGATTGTTAATGTTTTTATTCCAAGCCCGTAGCCCAAAAGGAGCATTACGAGAGATGAAATTCCAGTAATCATGTCTATATTTGACAATGCCATAACTAATAATGGAGATATGGATTTATAAGTCTTTTTTGGGAAAATTTTTAATTATTGGTGAATTTTACTTCAACAATTTGAATCAATACTCGAATGATACATTATTGAAAAGAAAACAAGTTTTGACAATTTATTATCAATCGACACAATCAATTACTCTTGAATCGTTTGAATACATACTTTTCTAGAGTTGTAGGAAGAGGTAACATTTGTCCTTCATCTACACTACATGAAATCCACTGTTCAAGTTGAACGTAAGGTTCATCGGTCTTCATTTGACCAAACCAGATTTGTTCATCATCAGATAGGAAAACTGAGACATTGTGAGGTTTGCAGACCCCAAGACACTTGGAACTGGTTAATTTGAAATGTTTTTTCATGCCATTGCTTTTGATAGTTTTTTTTAATTGATCAAAAGGAATTGGATGTGCTCCTTTATCTCTGTTACCACAAGTTCCACCTTCACAGACAATTAATTGCCCAATTCTATTTTTGTTGAAATCTGGCCAATCACCATTTTCTTTACTCATAAGGACAACTCAGTTTAATCACTTATTACCATTTTTATCAACGAAATTAATCTAATTGAAATTGGTAGTAATCGATAAGGTGACGGAAATGTATTAATCCATATCCCATCATCTGGAGAATAGGATCAGTGAGTTTACTTTGAAATATATAAGGTACATGGGTTTGATTTTATTAATAATGTTAGGTATATCACTTACTCCAGTTTCAGCAACTCCATCACATAATGGGGTTACTGCAATAAATCACACTCCAGTAGTAGCAGAACAGGGGAAGAATATAACTATATCAATTACATTTGTAGATACTGCTAATGTTTCAAGTGTTGGAATGTTTTACTGTAGAATTGAACCTGATTATCTCTGTCACATCCCACCATATAAATTGGTGTTGAGTGATCAAACATATTCCATTTCTTTCAATGTAGTGGAGAACTCTACACAGGTAATTGGTTATCATTTATTCATTGATTACACAGATGATACTAGAATTAATTTTCCAGATGATCGACAATTAGATTATGGATTAACAATAAGTGAACCTATTGTGGGATCGTTTTATTACAGAGTGGAAATCGGACTAGATGATACCAACACTCCAACCAGCAATACTGATGACAGTGATACCACAACAACTCCTTTCTATTTTAGCATGGGCATCCTTGCTTTATTTGTAACCAGTTATAAGAAGAAAAAATTGAAAGACCACTGGTAAAAATCGCTTTTCTCTAGGTTTAAAACGTATATTTGAACTATACAAATATGGAACTTGAAGGAACTGAGGGCATATTTGCTATATCTGGATTCATTTTGATATCTCTTAGTTTAATTTTTCTGATATTGGCAATTAGCTATGCTAAAAAGAAGAAATATGCCAATCACCGGTTGTTTATACTTGGTGCCACGACACTAAATATTCTGTTTTTGATATCATATATTATTCGCTGGTCCATCTATGGAGATACTCAATTTACAGGTCCTGAAAATATAAAATTGTATGTATATTTTCCAATCTTAATTCTCCACATTTGCACCGCCCTGGTCTCTATCTGGGTTGTGAGTAAGCAATTAGTTCAGGCAATTAAGAATGTGGAAATAAAAAATGGTATTCCTACATTTTCAAAAGAATTCAGATCAACCCATACCAGTAAGGGAAGAATTGCATCCATGATATGGGGATTATCCTTCCTTGGCGGAATTATCACCTTTTTATTCTTGTACGTGTTATATTAGTCAATTCTGCAAAATGGAAATTCCGGCAATTAATGCATAAAATGATAAACTGGTGATGTGTCATTTTTTGACATATATGCATAGGTTATTAATTTAAATAATATATTATCATTTAATGACAAATGAGATTAAAACTGCTTGTGGTTCAGATATTGTAGATGAGAAAAAATTTATTGTCTATCAAAACAAAATAATATATTTTTGTGAGGAAGATTGCAAGATAGAATTCATCGATAATCCTGTAAAATTTTTAAGTTCGGATCACTTTCTCATTAACTTAGATTTAATACCAACAATTGGTCAAAATGATGAGTTACTACCAATAGATAACTAGTTCATAAGTCACAAATTATAATAATAAGACGACTGAGTTGAATAAGATGAGACTGTACCTTAAGATATCTTTGATTGTATTTCTACTATTGTTATCAACTTCGTTAGTCAGTGCAGATGATGATGATAGAGAGAGTGATGGAGATGAGATAGCGGAGAAAATGGGTACTGTAGCCATTGTGGCTACTGTGATTGGTGCAGCATATGTATTATTGAGAAGAATATTCATCGGATCCAAGATGTATTTGGATAAGGAAGAGCATAAGGAGATACTGAAACAAATTAAATTTGTATATCAGAAATTAAGATATCCTCTATTGCTGGTACATTATCTCACTATGATTATAGCTACAATAGCTGCAGCGATACATGGGTATTTCCTTTTAGCTGATGATTTATTTGTTACAATTTTTGGTACAATCTCAGTCCTGGCTATGGTGATCCTTAGCATTTCTGGAATATTCATATGGAGAAAATTTAATCCCATTTGGAAATACCGAGAATCCAGAACGGTACTCAGATATGTACATAGACAATGGTTATTCTCCGGAATATTTATTGCTGGATTATTGCTTCATTTTGCAGTTGAATAAATTAGAGATTCTGAATTACAATCTTCTCGGTTTCTTCTATAGCTTGGGGTATACCGTCCACATTGGGACCTCCACCTGCGATTATATCTTTCTTACCTCCACCACCGCCACCGAGAATCTTACCAATTCCTCGAATAATACCTGATAGATCAAATGAGCTACCCTTGCTTCTTGATACCACAACCATTGCTCGCTTATCATACTGCCCAATAATTACTGAGATCAGGTTACCATCTTTCTCCGATAATATTGAGAACTGTTCCGCAAGATTCAGGAGATCAAGTTGGGGAGCATCCATGGTTGTAGACACCAGTTTGATCTTTTTACCTGATTTTGTATCCAATTCCTTGGCCTCTGCGATTAGGTTGGGGACCTTGGCCTGGGCAAGTTCCTTACCCAGTTTATCAATCAGTTTTCTCTGTTCCTTCCATTCTTTGAAGAACCTCTCAGATGTCATTGGTAACTCTTCGGGATTGATAGAGAAGGTATCCGAAGAATTGGATAAGAGATCAAACTCATGCTGAGAGCGAAGAACTGCATTTTGACCAGCAGTGAGTGTTAACCTTACTATTCCATCCTGGATTCTCTCCGCGCCTAGTATTCGTATGTATCCGATATCTCCAGTACGATTGGCATGGGTACCTCCACATGCCTCGGTATCAATTCCGGGGATCTCGAGTATCCTCAATTGTTTACCAGGAACAACTCCACCCTGATATATCGTGAATCCATATTTTTGCTCTGCTACAGTTCTATCAATAACATGTTTATGAATCTTTATATTCTCCATAACCACAGTATTGGCAACATATTCTATCTTATCTAGAGTTTCACGATTAATTGATTCATAATGAGTTATATCAAGACGACCTCGCTTTGGTGTTTTATCAGCACCTGCTTGCCAGATATGATCACCCAGTACTTTACGAGCTGCCCCACCAACAATATGCACTGCGGTGTGATTTCTCATAAGGGCCATTCTGCGGTCAACATCAATTTTCAGAGTTACCTGATCACCCACCTTCAATCCCTTGGGAATCTCACTGACCTTGTGAACTATTGCTGTGGCATATTTTTTGCAATCGATAACATCTACTTTTTGTTTATTGAAGGTGATTGTACCATGATCCTCAGCCTGACCACCACCCAAGGGGTAAAATACCGTCTGATCAAAAACTATATGACCTGTATCCAGTATAGCTTCTACCTTGGCCTTTGATGTTGCTTTGAATTTAGCATCATAATATAGCTTCTTTGTCTCAAGATGCTTAATCTTCTCAAGATTGATGGCTTCCTCATCCTCTGTTTTCCTCTTCGTTTTCGGAAGAGCCTTATCCACCTGTTGATAGAAATCCATGGGGATGGATACCTCAATGTTGTGCTCCTTGGCTATATCCACAACTGTTTCTGGAGGGATACCCCTTGAGGTGTAGAGTTCTACCAGTACATCATCATTTATTTTCTTCTTTGATTTGACCATCTGATTAACATGTTTTCTACCAGCCTTTATGGTCTTATCATGTCTAACCTTCTCAACATCCATAATAGTTGGAGCAAGATCTATCACATTTTTTACTCTGGGATAGCTTTTGGAAACATACAAAGCAGATCTGGATATGATCTCCACCAGATCCAATTCAAAATCATACATCTCATTTATAGTGAACATACGTCGGATCATATTTCTTAGATTGTATCCACCGCCAACATTGGAGGGAATTGCTCCATCTGCCATGGTGAAGGCAACTGTCCTGCTATGATCTCCAAGTGCATACAATCCCTCAATTTCTTGAAGTTCAGTATTCAGCTCATTAAGAGTCATACCCAGTTGGGATGCTATACCAGATCTTGCTGATTTGACATCTGATACCTCATTTATATCTATTAAACCTGCAATCTTTGAATAATTTACCAATAGATCCTGATCAATCTTTATTCCAGTTTCCTTCTTAAGATAATCCAGTACTGGTCCAAAGGTGGCCTCGTATATGGTTGGTGTACCCTGAGTAAACCAGGATACTCTCTCAAGTCCCCAGCCAACATCAATAACTCTCAAATCCATCTCTTTGTAGCCGGTGGGTGTGTTCTCGTACTGCATGAACACGCTGTTAACGATCTCAGTACCGAATGCAAAGCTCTCTAGATTGGGACCGAAGTTCCCTCCACCAGCCCAGATCCCCTCTAGGTAAGTAACCTCCTCAGGTTCTATTCCCATCCTCTCTGTGAGGAATTTGAAATTCAGATCAATGGTTCTGTCCATCCAGTAACCATCGGTAATGGTATCACTGTTGAAAGCATGCTGACCAAACATGACAAAGCTTGTCAGATGTCTACCAGTTCTACCAACATTATCGACATCTGAGAAATCTCCTCCAAATCTGATACATGGTTGGGCCACAGTAAGGGGATTGGCAGGTGGGGGTAGAGTACCATTAGTCACCCAGGGCTGAAAATCGGCTATAGATGCGATGGTGAACTCGAGATCATCTCTCCATCTAGCCACTGTTGGATAAGCTTCGATTGGGGTGTGACCATTCTTCTCAAAAAAATCGGTCAGTTCAAAAATAGTCTGGTGAAAGTCCCAGTTGGGACCTTTGCGGTTGATGAAGGAATAACCTCCCTCACAACTAGTATCACCACAGGTAGTTCTATCCTGATCCAGTGTCCAGAAATAAGAACTGCATTTTTCACATTGCTTACGCACATGTCCCTTTTCCTTGAAGAGCTCCACCTCATATTGCTTGGGAGTGAAAATCTTCTGTAATTCTGACTTATCCATTTTGCCATGTCTATCAAGAAGCCTAGATTACAAAAACTTTGACTTAATGAAATGCTCTTGTTAATTAATTCTTTATCTTAATTAATTTGATCTAATATTTTACAGATCGTTCTGATAGAATTAATTATCATCTGTTTTTGGGGTGGATCTCACAAAATATAGTTTCAGACCGATCATATAGCCAGTATAAACTATTGGGTTAGTAATAATCAGAGGAAAATATAGCACCTCGAGTAAATAGGTGAGAGTTAATGGAACATTCTCATAAAAATACCAGTAACTTAAGTCAATAATTAACACAAATAAAAACGTGAATAATAGTAATAGGGATGCAATTTTACTTATGGAACGGACTGAGTATTTATCCCTAAATGCAGAATAATCAGTATCTCTAATATTTACAAGACCTAGATAGATCGCAATTAGAATCAATATTATTAAATTAAGATAACCAAACTCCCTCTGAGTTAAAATTGTATCATTTTTTCTTGGGAATGTTGCCATTACATAAATAGAGAAAATCCAAAATGCAAAGGAAATAAATCCATGTAGTGCAATTTTTTTTGAATTCATATTGAAGTACAGTTTAATGCGATTATAGCTCTATTTAAATATATTACCCATTTTGCAGAATTTTGAAAAGGTATTATGTCAAGAAGCTTAGATCACAAAAACTTTGACTTAATGAAATGCTCTTGTTAATTAATTCTTCATTCTATTCTAATTAATATAATAATATTAAATCAATTTTACTCATGGAATTCAATTGATTTCCATTTGTTGGTGTATTCTCTCAAAATGTATTCAATCGGGTAATAACTATTTTATAAAACTACAATGAATTTGAAATATCTAATCATGAATCCTGTCAAATTTTTAATTAATGGTACTATAGGATTTCTATTATTGATTATTTTTATCATACTGTTAATACAATTGCCCAAGAAGAACATGTTTCTTTCTCAAGTGGAATTCAGCATTTATTTTGGGTTATGGCTGAGTATAGTTGCATTTTACTTAGGCTTAGTCAACATAAAGGATATTGATCCTTCTACAAATACAGATAATTATACAATTAAATCAATTATTAAGAATTCAGGATTCTATTTATTCTTCATGGTGTTTATTAATATAGTTGGAATATCCATATCTTACTCAAAATCTTACCCGTTATCTCCAATTTACATAATTGAGCACCTAGATTATATTCAGATATTATCGTTTCCTATCGCATATATATGCTACACTATCGGTATGAAAATTAATTTATGGAGAGCAAAAATTGATAATGAATCAAACATAACAAGTGGGGATGATTAGTATTTCAAATTAAGTTAGTAAACACAATGTTAATATTAGCTGAGCAATGGCTTCGGCTAGTGGGACAGGCTTTTACTAATATCGTATTGCGAATACCGTAAAATGTATGATAATCGCAAATATTCCGAGATTTTTGATCAAATTTATACACTAATTCATACTTTAAGATATACTATTAAATTTATAGTACTTAATTGTAAATTGAATTCAGAGAACTGAATCACAAAAATTCGGCATTATTAATTTTTAACTTAATTGATTGTCTAAATTATTAGTAAAAGCCTTTTTGCGTAAATTTTCTAGTCTAGGTAATCATATCAGAATATATTAGTTTATTAATCTGAATTAGTACTTATTAATTAAGTAATATTATACATTACTTGGAGGCAAATAACACATGCATACTATAATCTCCAAAAATAAGCAAAAGTATACGGATCCTAACATCAGTCGTAGAAGAAAGTCCAGTTTGATATTTTTCACATGGGCAGGATGGTCTCTTGATTTCTTTGATCTGATTCTTTACTCCTTTCTTTTGGTGGCAATACAAACCGAGTTTGACCTATCTAATGCACAAGTAGCCTTGGTGTATTCAGCATCATTAGCAATTACTGCAGTGGGTGGTATAATTCTTGGTTTTGTGGGTGATAAATTCGGGCGCAAACCAGCCATAATTGTATCCGTTCTCATTTTCACGATAGGAACACTTCTATCGGGAATTGCAAGCGGATTGTTCAGTCTCTTGATTTTCAGGTTGATCACTGGTTTCGGAATAGGTGGAGAATGGAGTGCCGGTCATACATTGATCAATGAATCACTACCTGCTGGAGAGAGAGCGCGTGCCAGTGCAATTATTCAGTCTGGTGCACCCGTTGGATTTGCTCTCGCAGCCCTCGTTGGTGGATTTATCACCCCAATAATTGGTTGGAGAAATAGTTTCTTCCTTGCTGCGGTTCCATCATTAATATTAATAATTGCAATGTATTTCTGGCTCGAAGAATCTCCCCAATATCTGATATTCAAGGCAGAATCTCAGGATATTCAATCAGAGCAGGATCTGTACATTCCACGAGGGGTCGGATACATCAGAGAGGTTACCAACAGAGCAGTTGGTAATTTGAAGACTATTCGTCGAGAGTTGGGTCTTGGTTCCATGCTCAGTCTATTTGGTATGATTGCCTATTGGATCGTATTCTCATGGGCTCCCAAATTTCTCGGTGAACTTGGTCTCTCTCCGCATCAGATAGGATACTGGATGCTGATTAGTCAGGCCGGGGCATTTATAGGATATATTTCTTTTGGCTTTATCGCAGATTACACAGGTAGAATTAAGGTTACCTTTGCTTCATATGCACTGGTCTTTGCGGTGGGAATCATTATTTTCACATCATCGACTGGAGGGCACGATACTTCAATCCTACCCCTGATTGGAATATTCATCACGGGATTGGGTACAGGTTTCTTCTCCGGTTATGGTCCAATTTATTCTAAATTGTTCCCTATCAAAGTTAGAAACACCAGTGCTTCATTCTGTTTCAATAGTGGTAGATTAGGTGCATTTGTCGCACCAATCCTGGTGGCTCAATTAGCAGTCTATTTCGGTTTTGCATTTGCCATGTCTTTGGCCTCCATATTCGCGATAATACTTGCCGGATGGGTATTTTTAATCCCCATATCCGAATGGTCTGAGACCAAGTACAAGAGACGTAAGGAAGTAAAACCTATTGCAATCAAAATAAAATAGTTATATTAAAATAAATCAGATAAAATATTATAATCAATTTAAATCAAAATATAATCATTTCAACTATGAATTATTAAGTTATATCACAGATGATTGTTTGTTCTGAATTGGAAACTGCAATTAAATACCACCCATGGTTTGTTATGCAACCTCTTGATACTGAGGAAAACCTCTTTGTTGAGGATTTCGAAAAAGTAGTGGACATAAGGATTAAATTACTTCAATCCCAGTCCAAAAATATCATGCCCAGCAGGTTTGCGCTTGAAAATGATGTGTTCAAGATAAATTCCATTAAAGGTAACACCCTGCTGAAAATTGGTGTTTGTATGGACCCCAGAATGTCTTCCTGGTTAGTGGAGAAGGAGGGGGATCTTTTTGAGAAGTACTTCAGACAGGCCAAGTGGAATGAAAAAGAAACTGTGATTACCCATTTGTTTGGTGAGAAGGGAATTAATTGGTCAGATCTAACTGATTTGAAAATCATATTAAATGAACCCAATTTTGATAAGGAACTGCATATCAAACAACAAACCCATGTGAAGAAATATTCTAAGTCTGGGGGTCAAACATTCAAAATAGCAGATGCTAAGGGACTGAACAAAGTGATTGCTATTCATTATAAATATGCCCCGTACCTAGTTAAACACCGTAAGGTATTGCTGTATAAGGGATGGGCACTTGCGGAGGTTGATAGATTAGTAACCACTATAAAACACCGATATGAGTATTTCATCAATAATAGTTTGACAGAGTTTGCAGAGAGGATAGAAACCCAATCAGGAGGAAATGTAAAATCATTGTCCAAAAAGATACACGAATTTTTGAGAAATGAAATTACCTTTTCTAAAAATTATGATTTATTTGATAGTCTTGTAATAACCGGAGATTTCGAGGATAATGTAAGTATTTATCCCCCCTGTATATCAGATCTGGTTACTGCCGTTAACAATGTAGGTTACATTGGGCATTGGGAAAGATTTCAGCTGGGGATTTTTCTTAAAAAAACTGGTATGGATTCAGAGGACCAGATGCAATTTTGGTTCAGTAAGGCTGTTGATAACGTGGATATGAATTATAAAGATTTCAAACGAAAGGCTGGTTACATAATTCGCCATATCTATGGGAAGGAAGGTGGCATGATAGACTATGAAATGCCGTCATGCAACACAATAATGAGCAAGATGTACTGCACCTTTAGACATAAAGATATCAATTTCATCAATGAAAAGGTGAAACATGAAGTTAATAGATTTGAGAAAAATAAGGATGTCAAACTAGAAACAGGTAAAAAAGTTGTAGAGGCCAGTATTCGGGGTTTTCCTCAGATTGCCTGCTCTTATTTCCTTGAGCTTAGTAATGGGGTAAAGGCTGATAAAATATTCCATCCTCTGATGTATCTCAAAATGGCTGGTCAGCAGAGTGGAGTTGTGGTTGACAAAGCAGATGAGAATGCTGAGGATGAACCTGAAGTAGGCAATAAAAAGTCCGAGGGAAAGCCAGAAGATAGTGAATGATGTTAATAATTATATTCATTTAAATTTTGGATTTTTAATCTATCTCGGTTATTAATAAATATAAGTGATGACAGGAATTGTAGTTTGAGGGTATTCCATTCCTAATACTGTAGACAAGAAAGAAGTTCCGGAATATAAACATCTTTCTGATGAGCAAATCAAACAAAAAGAGGATTATCAAAGGTACTACAGGGAACATTTTGATCTGAAATCACTTTGGCCGGTTATTTCAAAGGAGAATTTCACCACCAGAGAATTTGGCTTTCATCGGATGGACATTGGCTTCACTCGGAACAAATCCTTTGAGGAACCACAGCATCTCAAAGAGTATTTGAGCACATTTCCTGTACTTAATGCCTATATCGGGTCGGTCTACAAGGATCGTCTGCTACCAAAAGATCGATACTATGATGCGATTACGATTCATAATACGGATTGGGTGGGGAGGGATTTAATTTTCGATCTTGATCTTGATGAGTATGATCCGGTGAGAACCTGCGATTGCACAGGTAGAGAGGTCTGTGAGATATGTTGGGCTTTTATGCAGGATGCAGCCAATATTATGGATGAGACCTTTGCAGTGGATTTTGGCTTTAAAAAACGAGTGTGGGTGTACACTGGAGGAAGAGGTTACCACTGCTGGATATTGGATGAAGATACATTTGATTTGGATCAGAATCAGAGAACTGCAATTGTTGAGTATATGCAATTGATCCATGATCCCAAAGGTGTGCAGAAAATTGATGATCCGGGAGACTTCGCAAATTTACTCGTTAAGCGGATTTATCGAAAAATTGGTAGGAAGTACATAATGGAAACACCAATCAAAAGATTGGAAGAAGAGGCCGGATTTACTAAAAATAGTATTGAGAAAGCCAGAAGTCGATTAAAGAATTCTGAACTCGTTGCAGACATAGTAGATAGCATACCTCGTGGCAAGGAAAATCAATTTCTTAAAACGGTAATTCTTAATCATTATCCCCGAATTGACCACAAAGTGACTATAGACATTAGACGACTAATTAGAATGCCAGGTAGCATACATGCTGGTACTGGAAATATCTCTGAATATGTCAATCCAATTTCATTTAATCCAGCCTTTGATGCTAAAAATATCTATGATGTTATTGGTGAGTGATGTGTCAGATGAAATAATTGAAATCGGTAACTCATGCTGGGAGATCAGGGATCTTGGTATGATTTCATACAAGGATGCTTTGGATCTTCAAAATGAACTGCTTGAGAGAGCTATGATTAGTAATAATCATTATATTCTGTTATTGGAACACGAACCTGTTATCACTCTTGGGAGAAGAACTGATCCAGACCATCTGTTACTATCCCAAAAAGATCTTGAAAGAAAAGGAATAGATCTCTTCAATGTCGAAAGAGGGGGGTCTGCAACATATCATGGCCCTGGACAGCTGGTAGGTTATATTATTACCAAAGTATCAAAACACGGGGGGGTACATGCCTTGGTTAGCAAGGTGTTATCATCAATTCATCAACTTATGTCTGAAATGGGGCTGAATGTTGAAATCAATAATGAAATGCCAGGAATTTGGACAAAAACAGATATACCAAAAAAACTCTCAGCGGTTGGAATGCAAATAAAACACGGATATAGCCTGCATGGATTTGCATTGAATGTTAATAATTCACTGGAGGGGTTCTCAATGATAGTTCCATGTGGACTCTCCAATCCTGTTTCAACCTTATCTATTGAACTTGGTATACAGCTTACTATCGAGGAAGTAAAACAAAAAATCAAAAGAATATTAATTGAAAATCTAATTTATTAATTATCTCCAATTGCATCATTTGGTTCAAATGTGTAAGGAAAAAGTTCCTTAAATTTTAGAATTTCAACTTCTCCTGATGTTGTTGCAAGAATTACCTCAAAATCAGGACCTACGAATTCAGATAAAACCTGTCTACAAACACCACAGGGAGGAGATGGCTTGCTGTCACCTGTGATAACCGATATTTTTGAGAATTCTTTATTACCCTCTGATATGGCTTTGAAAATTGCTGTTCTCTCAGCACATACTGTTGGTGTAAATGATATATTCTCTATATTACAGCCAGTATAGATAGTTCCATCATCGCAAATAAGTGCAGCGCCCACTTTAAACCCACTATAAGGAGCATATGCCTTTTTTCGAGCATTTCTTGCCATCTCTATTAAATTGTTCACATTATCATCCATGAATCAGAACCATCGATATCGTACTATTAATTTTTACAATGAGTTAGTTATTAATAGTAAAATTTTTGTCTATAAACAATCTATAAGTGAACTTTGCAACCCTTAAGCTTAAGAGAATTGATCCAATCCCTTAACTCCTTTCTTATCTGATTATTGGGATTCATGTGAAGATAAAGAGATTTTAATGAAGAGAGCTGTTTTATGGAATTCGAGATCTTAGAAATGTTGTTGTCATGAAGGTGGAGTATCTGTAAATGAGATAATAGTCCGATTGATGGTGGTAGATCTTCTAATTGATTAGAATCGCAATACAATTCCTTCAAAGCATATATTTTATCAATATCCGCAGGCAGGTGTTTTATTCTATTCTGTCTCAAATTCAAAATCTCTAGATCATATAAATTACTGAGGGACTCGCTGAGATCATTTATCAAATTACCCTCCAAATTTAGATCCACTAGATTAGTTAATTTATTCAATACCTTCATGTTTTTACTAATTTTATTTTTGCTTAGATTTAAGATTGTTAATTTGCTACACTCTTCTAAATCCGGGATCCCAGTGAGTTCATTTCTGGACAGGCTTAATTTCCTTAGGGATCCAGGTAGTGCACTTATTGATTTAATATGATTGTCATCAAGATATAGTGATTCTAATTTGGTCAATTTACTCATATTTGGATTTGAAAGCAATT
Source organism: Candidatus Heimdallarchaeota archaeon (assembly GCA_030668165.1). GTDB lineage: Archaea > Asgardarchaeota > Heimdallarchaeia > Heimdallarchaeales > Kariarchaeaceae > JAJRQD01. The sequence goes on along the minus strand of DAOUUM010000007.1, from coordinate 2,540 downwards.
CATTGCCACTGAGATCTAAATGTGTAAGTGATTGAAATTTATTTAAGGATGATATATGTTTGATCTTATTACCATGAAGATGCAACTCTTTTAGTGTAGAGATATTGTAAAGATCGTCAGGAAGTAGTTCAATATTACAATTTCTTGCTGAGAAAGCAACTAGATTAGGAATCTTACATAGAGAAATTGGGATTACTTTCATATCGATATCATCTAATGACAGAGATACTGAATTATCCATGTGAATATCTAGAGACTTCCTAATTTCATAATCTGTCAATGGCAACTCAAGTATACGTGCTTCGAAGTTTATCTCATCGATAATTTGATCCATTGTATTAGAAAAAGAATTATTAGAATTCAGACAATAAAGGCCTAATTTGGTGATATAAAAATACTTAGTATTGAATTATTATAATCTTTGAACTAATTTAAAAGAACACTATTGTTTTATTCGGGTTTGGTTCCTGAAGAGACCCCAAATTTGAAATAGATGATAGCAACCACCAAAATTATCCCAACCATCCTCACGACCGGATTCCCAATGAAATCTGAGAATAAGGAGCCATCAGGAGAGCTGTCTGTAATAATTGTATCAGTTGATATATCGCTTTCCTGGACAACATATGCATCTATGGCACCTGAAAGTTCATCGTAAGAAGTCAATTCGTTCCAGCGTTGAATAACACGTCCCTCAGGATCAAATAATTGTAGAGTGGGGGTTCCACTAATACTATAATCATCCTTGAAGCTCCCAGAATCTACTCCAATACCCCATGAGGTGGGGTAATCCTCTTCGTATGCTATTACATCATCTAGACTATCCCACACAGCCAAGGATAAAATACTGATATCTTGCCAGTAATCACTAAATATGTTTGCTAGGATTGGATGCTGCTCTTTACAGGGAGGACAATCCCCATCAAATGCCTCAATTAGGACATATTTTCCCTCAAATGTATCAAAATTAACAACATTGCCACTTAAATTTGTATAATAACCACTTAATTGATATCCAGAAGCATTGATAGTTAATAATAACAATGAAAGTATAAAAAGAAAATTGAGTCTAGATAGCTTCATTCTAATTTCTAGTACCAATCGTTATTTTAATATCTTTGCAATGATAATAAAATATATAATAATCTTTTATATCAAACTGATAATAGTATTTGATTTAGATGAGTTCACTTGAAAAATACAATATAGGTATGCTAATTGCGGCGGTAGGTTTGGGAGACACATTAATACTGATTGGTGATGCATTTATGGGTACACAGGCATGCAGTGGCCCTACAACAGAATTCCTGGGTTTTGTTGTTGATTGTGGTGCAATTCTACATTCTGAATATTCAAAATTTTTGGGAATACATCTTTCAGTACTTGGTTTTATTTACTATTCCATCATATTTCTTTTATTCATAGGAGAAAGACGTTTTAAGAAATATAAAGATCGTATATCTTCATTATTGTTGCCATTATCAACCAGTACAGGATTGGTAGCATCAGGTGTCTTGGTATATCTTCAACTTGTGGTTATGCAGACAATATGCTGGTATTGTATGTTCTCAGCGCTTACATCCACTTTGCTATTTTTCTTTGTTCTTTTTACAAGGGTATTGGGTAAAGATATTAATTGAACCCTTACATCTTATTTATTATACTCACCAAAATAGATTATTTAGAGCACCATGGACAATGACCCATTTAATTATTATTCCGAGTATCTCGAATTGATAAACAAGGCACATACTCTACCACCTGCCTTGTTATTGGAATTCAAAATAGCAGATAATTTATGTAAAATTGGTCAGAAATTAATCGAAGAGAATCGAACAGATTTGGCAATGACTGCATTTAAGGAGGCAATTCAAATAAATCCGGAAGATCCAATAATATTGAATGTTGTTGCAAGTTTTTACATTCAACTGGAAGAGGATCATAAGGCAGAAAAATTATTGCGTAAAGTGATTATAATTGATCCCGATAATCTGCAATCCATGAATGCACTCGCTATTGTCTTGTTCAAAATTGGTCAAATTGAGGAGGCTGAGAAATTACTTCGTTCCTCCCTAATAATCAATCCTGATGATGAATTTGTGAGAAAAGCTTTGATTATGATCTTACTGAAAACTGACAGAAATGATGAAGCTGGAGAACTATTGAGCAAACAATAATTTTCAGTTACATTGATAATCAAGATTTACCAAGGATTAGGGAGAGAGATAATATTAATCCAAATAAATTATGAACAATAACAGTAAGATTAGACATATTATTCAGTCCCGCTTTATCATCTATTTGGGAATTCAATTTTATCATAGTATAAACACCAATTGGCAATGATAACAAGTAAAATAAGGAAATACCAGGCAATATATTTGTTATAATCAATACAAGCGTGATAATAAAGCTCAGCATCATTAGCATCCGGTATGCCTGTACAGACCATTTCTTTCCAATTCTAACCACAAGAGTGCGTTTATTGACAAGTATGTCAGCTTCGAAATCAAGTAAATTATTGATTAATACTATTAATG
>DAOUUM010000508.1 GCA_030668165.1 Candidatus Heimdallarchaeota archaeon | reverse complement strand
TCGATACCAGATCCCTTCTCGATCCCAAATTCTTTCATGATCCTTCTGGCCTCAACACGGGTAAATCTCTCCCAGCTGGCCTCATCCATCTCGATTGCCTTTTCCATGCCTTCTCGCTCCTCAATTGCTAGGAACCAGCACCCATCGTGCGCAAGCCAGTTCTTGGCGTACATGTTCACCATTTTTATTAGATCTGTCTTGCTTAATTCTTCTAAGTTAACCATGATTAAAGATTCTATGATTTATTTTATAATATCTTGTTTTTACATTGTAAAATTAGGTCAATATTGATAATTCGTGTTCATTAATACTACTGAGGTGATAGATTTTACAGATTTATTGTTTTAGTAATTGAACAAATTCATCCATTATTATTTTAAACTCATCCAAATCAAGATCAAGTGCAGATTCACCCACATTAATCTCTGCTTGTGACCACTTATCCACAAAAGCTTGTTTTAGTGAAAATAACCAGATCTTATGTTTGTCGGCAATTGCCAGATTTGTCTCTTTCACCTTTTCCAGCGGTGCTTGAATAATTACATTGAACAAATTGGTTGGGGGGACCTCTGGAGTAACAGCTATCAGATCATGAGAATTAAGTATTTCAGCTATCTCTCTTGCTTTATTCACATAAAGTGGGATTCGGGGTAAATTCTTCTCGATAGCCATTTTTGCAGATATTACATAGGGAAATTGGGTTCTTAGATTACCACCGTGCCTTCTCTGCCATACTTTAGATTCTTCAATAAATTTCTTTGGTCCCATCAGCATGGCTCCGTTAAAATTGTTCAATCCCTTGTAGAAGGAAACGTAGATTGAATCAAACAATTCTCCAATTTCCTTGAATGATTTACCATAATATGGTTGTGATTCCCATATTCTAGCCCCATCTAGATGAAGTTTAATATTATTTTCTTTTGCATATTCTGATATCTCAACCAGATCACCCCATTCATTTAGTTGACCAATTGTCCTTTGGGGGATCTCAAGAAGTATTACACCCAATTTTTCCTTGATATTTTTGAAATCTGAAGCTGTGGCAATTTTATTCTCAAATAATTCAGGCATACCCAAGGGAATTCTTTTCAGATTGTGCAACTTCTGATAAGCGTTGAATTCCGCAAATTCCAGATGAGATCCTGGATGAAAGGTCACATTACTCGTTCCCAACTCATCACACCAGATCCTAAGAGATATCTGTTGTGCCATGGTCCCAGAAGGCATGAAAACTGCTGATTCTTTACCAAATAGATCTGCTATCTCCTCTTCAAATTCTTGTATATATTTTCCATTTCCATAGCCATCTCCATCAACAGAATCATCAATATAATCTATTAGCTCCTGCAATTTCTCCTTAACTGATTGATCATGATGATAACTAAGGTCTCTATTGCATTCGTTAAGAATTTCTTCCGGTGTTTTCATTGTTCATCGCTTGAGATAAACATATTAATGATTTTTGAATCGACTTAGCTGGATAAATAAACTTCTGAGATGTTTAATATTAAAAAAACTATTATTTTATATGTTAAATTGATTTTGGCAAACATCATACTTATGGCAATTTGAGGATAGTTATGGACATAAAACATTAATAATAATCCGAAATATATGATTAATTCCTATAAGGTGTGGATTTTTTCAAAAAAGGTTTAAATATGCAATTTGGTGTATATTTATCAAATGAAAAGAGTTAAGCTATGGTCAACGATATCGGGGATATTATTGATAACTCTAATTACCAGCCAAGCTAGTTATGTGGTAGAGGATGAGATATTGCTTCTCCGGAGTCAGTATCTGCCAGAAAACACAGCAATATTTACAGATGGAATCCTTAATGAAGATTATTGGTCCAAAGCAGGATCGATAGAAATTGAGTACAATAATTCATTATTACTAGAAATTAGATTTCTCAATGATCATGAAAATTTGTATTTTGCCATTTCGGTACCGGATGTGCTAAAATTAAACGATAGTGTTGGTTTATTTTTTGACACTGATGGTGATGGTATGCTCACCCAACCAGAAGATGCAAAAATTGTAGGCTTTGAAGAAACAAGTTTCAAAGCACATGATTTTTACTGGGATGGTGATAACTGGATCAAGGATAGAAGTGATGCAAGTACCGATGATGAATACAGTGTAGGTGCGAATCTTGTTGATGAGAAGTTGACCTATGAATTTAAAATAGCAATGGTTTCATCCAATATCCAATATGATGGATTACAAATAACAAATCCATCAGGAATTATCATTGCCTTCTCTGTTCAAGTCGTAACCTCTGACGATACTGTATATAATTTCCCCAGTAACCCCACAAATGTATCTGGATTTGTGGATTTGAAATTAGCCGGACCTGAAGACCAAGATCTACCTGCATATATTCCACCAGAATA
>DAOUUM010000084.1 GCA_030668165.1 Candidatus Heimdallarchaeota archaeon | reverse complement strand
CCTCATTCATCTTTTTGATTAGAGATACAAATGGATAAGCATTGAATAATAATTGAACAGCGAGAGTAAATAGTCTCCCATTCATTTCATCCTTCGTATCTGCAATTAGTGATGAGAAGAAAGGTAATCTCTTCAATGGATCAAAAGGCAATGTAAAATTAACCTTGAAATAATTCTCAGTGTAGAGTTTTATGATTACCTCATTCATCATATAAATAAATCGGGCATCTACAAGTTGATCCTTCACCTGCTGGTTATAATCAGAGTATCGTAGGGAGTGAAGATCGGAAATCTTACATTCCTTCTCTAAGAATTTGTCAACAAAATTACCAACTGCAGTGATTAAATCCCGGGATATATTTATTAATCGTGAACGGGTTCCACTTTCAGGTAGGTCACGTATGTGATTCTCAATCACCTGATTAATTGCCAAATATCCATTCAGAATATAAAATACCAATTCTTTATCGATATCATTTTCAATTAATGCCTCAAATATCTGGGTGTAGTCGTAATCATCAGTCTGTACAAAATTGGTGATGAGGGCATTGACCATTTTTCTTGTAGCGATAAAGCTCAGATTGGATTTCAATATCTCAATGGTGGTATATCCATAGGTCGCACCAAGAAGGAATTGCAGGATAAAGGCATCTTCCTTTTTGAAACTATCCAGATCATGCTTGAGTCTATCCATCAATTTCTGTGAATATTTTATCCCATCTTCACCTATGTGAATATAATTCCGGACAAATCTAGATATCATCAGGAATTTCATGTTGAAACTATGGATTGAGTTCTCAATGGTTTCAATAAAGAACTGGGAAAGAAATCGATTAACCTTCATTCTCTCATCCCTGGTGATCGATAGTCGATTGCAGATTATATCACTATTAACAATATCTAGTATCGTACACAGATCGTAGAAACGCATGAAATATCGCAAGGAATTAATTTTAGTGACTCGCCCCATACTACCAAGGGAGGTAGTAACAATCTCACTCATCAACTTATTGATGATTGTTAAAAATACCTGTGGTATTGATATTTCAATAATTAAAGATTTAAAATCTCTGCTTACTTCATTGAGCAAATTTATGTTAGGTAGTTCCCATCCCGCAATTGGATATAATTGATTGATATATAACATAGCATTGTCAATTTCATCCCAACTGAAAATAGGACTCTTCCTGTTAAGAATCAGAATGTGTTTGCAGTAATCTGCAATCTGATTCTTCTTCAGATCTTTTAATATCTGATACACATTGTGCCCCTCCAACTCATTTTTTAGCTCATCAAGTGTAGTATTTACATCCAGAATGTATTTCAATATTGCATTGAACTTCTGAGCATGAATCAAGCCGCTAGTTGGAAGATTGTAGTCCTCTGGCGGCTTAATTGTAATATTACTCAGCTCTGGGAGCTTGACGTAGCCCTGCTTATCAAACAGCATAATTAAATCGATCCTTCTTTTTTGCTATGTGTTATAAAATTAGGAATGGTTCAAATTATTTTAATATTTCTAAGACACGACATATAATATTTAGCCAAAACTTAATTTTAACCGCGTATTCTTGGATAAAATTGAACTTCTATGATATCACAGTCCTCGATTGTTGCCTTTGTCATCCTCCACCTGCGGGTGGAATTATATGAATAATGTCATTTTCGTTGAGATAGGTAGATGCAAATGTCTCATACTCAATTTTCGTATCATTCAGAGCAATTACATTTGATTTGTTGATGGATCCTTCAGTATACAATATAGAGCTGAGTGCAGTGTATTGTTTCACTAGATCATCCAGCAGGGACAGTATAGTGGAACCATCAGATAAAATAATTGATATCTCTTTCTTGCCAAATATCTCACGGATCATTGCGAAAGAACGAACTGTAATTCTCATTAGATAGAACAACCCATATTGGATTAAAAAATATTGCTTAAGTTCACAAATGCTTCTGATTTCTTCAGATGATCAACGATAGAAACAAACGGTAATGATATGGGGAAAAATGCAATTGCAGTGGCATAAAGTGATATATTACAGATCAGTGGGAATGGAATCTCGGGTGGATCTGTCTGACTAGTCACATACCCCAGACCACATAGTTTGTTACTACGATTCGTCTCAGGACGAGAATACAATTCACTGTTCATAATAAGTTTAGATACAGAATCACCATCCTCACTATTAATTCCCTTACTGAAAAATGATTCAAATTCCTGGGAAATATCCATAAAATCAAAGAGAATTTCATCTTCCAACATTCCCTCGAGGGACTGGATGGTCTCATTTCTTGAATCAATGGATAGTGTTAATTCAATCTCGGAAACTGATTTTTTCATGTTAGTTTCAGATATCAATGATAAAAAGTCCCATTCAGTTACTGTAGAGCTGAATTTGTTCAAGATATCAACGTGGGACAGTTTTAATTTGTGTTCATCAGCCTTGTACACATCAGATAGGGAAGATAATTCAATAACAATCTCCATGAAATAAATCATGTTACAGTAGGCAATAAAGGCATGGGGAATTTGCTGAAAGCTGAAGTAGAGTTTCGCAATCTGCACATAGCCAATACTAATTATCGGAGAGATTACTAAAAGTGCCTCCGAAAATAAATCCTCATTTTTCAGATGCTGTAACCATTCACCAATGAATAGAATCAGTGTCTCATATTTGCTAATCAGTGTGATGGAGAGCTCTTCATGCAATAAATGCTCCAGTAGTACACTAGCAACTTGTAAAACTTCCTTATCGAAGGTCTCAGAGTTCACCAATATGTTCTCAATTTCGGTATCTTCCTTAATTTTTTTAGATATCTCGTTGAAAGGATATTTATTGAATCTTAACTCATATTGCAGTTTGAAGAATTTGACAATCGGTGAGGATCGAATTTCACTCATCAACCAACATGCAAGGTCAAATCCTGCTTTGTTCATATGATCATCCTTGAAGGGTTTGTATACTAGCCTTATCTTCAGGATATCAGTTAGATATTTGATAACAGTAATATGTTGTTTCAACAGAATCTGTTTTTGATCAAAAGTGATTGCCTGATTTGATGAAAATAGAGATGAAAAATCAAAACCTATCTTACTTGAGAGATAATCATAGGTAATACTCTCCAGTAGTAAAAATAATTTCTCAGCTGTATCAGTCAATAATTTTTGTGTATCGCTGGGAGGAATTTCTTTACTATGTATTCTAATAACGTTATATATTGCAAAGTATCCCTTGAGAACAAAATGTAGAAGCGTATCATCGATTGATTGTTTAAGCATCAAATCAAATAATCCTTCCAAATAATGAGATTCTATTGTCACAAAAGAGGCAATTATCTTCGATAATAATTTTCTACGATAAATTAGATCGATATTGACGCTGAAAAATTCATTGGTGAACTGACCGTATATCGATCCTAGTAGAATCGTGGCAACTGCATATTCAGATTTTTGTAGACTATAAATTTCATGTATTAGTGAATCAATGATATCTAATGATTCAAGAAGTGATTGAGTACTCTGCTTGATTTTATTCTGAAGATAAAATATTGTTATCATAAATCGGATATGAAATTGATATTTGGTACTATATATCTCCTTATCCAATAATTTTACAAGTACTAATTTCAGAGATCTGATATTATCTGTATTTATCTTTGATTTATCCAGATAAATATCATCATTCAGAAAATTAAGGATCTCGATAACATCCATGATTTTAATAAGATCCTGATTAGCAGCATTATCTGCAATATTGTATTGATCCTTAAGCAATGAATAGTCTTTTAATTCAGCGATCACTTCATTAAATGTATTCTTGGATCGTCTACTGAACTCGGGGATGATGATAATTGTCTTCAATTCTGAAAATGAGTTATTAAACGATACAAAATTTGGAACCTCCCAAGATGGTACTTGATATATCTTGTTCAGTTTAAACATGTTATCATCCACATAATCTATATTCAAAGGTTCACTATTTAGGACTAGAATATGACGCGTGAAATCTGCCAATTGGTTAATACTTAATGATAGAACTTCATCCTCAAGTAGATGCCCTGAAAAAACGGGGCGAAACTTATCAATATCGGATGTCTTGTTTAGTAGCTCACTGAGCATGTTTGAAAATTTGTCAATATGGAGATAACCACTTGTAGGTAGGTTGTATGGAGTTGTTGGCTCTATCGAGATATTCTCAATTCTAGGTAGACGAACAAACCAGCTTTTTCCCTTATCCATAATTTCGGACTCCCATGGTGCCGATCTTGACCTTTATTCCCTTATCCAATGACACACCGACCTTAAAACATATAACTTCTCTATTGTATTTATCTTTATTTCCTAAAATGCCATTCAGATCATCATAAAATTGATTAAAAATAACAATTAACCCTTTGTTGTCTAAAATGTACAAACTACTTGATAAGTTTAGGAAAATTGTATTAATACCCAATTCAATTACTTTTTAGTAACTTAATATAAATTACAACCGATATTATTTTTTAACAATAGAGACTATATCAATTACAAGTGTCTAGACGAATAATACTCGTACCTGCATTGGTTATTTGTGGAGGGTTGTTAATATAACCACTCGAACCAAAAGGCAGATCTATAAAGTAGTACTAATTGGTGAAGCAAGAGCTGGAAAGACAAGCATTCGTAGAAGATACTTGGGTAAAGGTTTCTCACAGAATTATATGGTCACATTGGGGGCGGATTTTGCAATTAAAAGAATCAAGAATTCTGCTATTCAAATTTGGGATCTTGCAGGTCAGGCAGTTTATAAACATGTAAGAGATGGATATTATCAAGGAGCACAGGGTGCAATACTAGTATTTGATATTACCAATCCATCATCATTTGACAGGTTACCAAACTGGTACAATGAAATAACGGCAAAAATTAGGAGTAATATTCCAATGGTTCTGGTAGGAAACAAAGCAGATCTTCGCGATGAGTATGAAAATACAGTTAGCAATAAACGAGCGACTAACTATGCCAAATCATTATCTAATCAATCTGGTTTTAATGTGCCTTATTTGGAGACATCAGCCCTTACTGGTATGAATATCGAAAACGTTTTTGATGATTTAGTCGAGGAAATTAATTTATTTATCTCTGTACAGAAAGATGGTTAAGAATTTGTTTGGACTATAGATCTAGTACCATCTTGATTAACTTTAATATGAATGCTATTACTAGCATTTCTATCGAACTCTTCTCGATGAGTAACCAATAACAGTTGACCAGAACCAGCAGAGAAAAGGTCGTCCCTATCAATAATCTCGACAAATTCTCGAATCCGTCTAGTATCAAGATAATTAGTGGGTTCATCCAAAACCAAAAATTGGAGTGGGGCAACATTATCAGCCAGGGCAAACCTCAATGCAACCGATACCACAGTTCTCTCACCATGAGAAAGACTTGATCTATCCACAATTTCTCCTTTGCTTACCAAATCTATACTTCCATCTCCATTGAATATTGCTTTGTCATACCCCCTATCGGGGAGCATTCTTCTAAGCATACTGGTTATCTGATTGGATACTTTGTTGGAAATTCTACTGATTATCTTATCCGGTAAAGTTTTCATCACTGATCGCATTTTTTCGAATTTGGGTTTAATATCGTTGTAATAATTTAGTTCGTTATCGATTTTTTCTGCTTGTATTTGTCTATCCTTTGCTTTGGTTAAATCATCAACTATCTTTGGTAGTTTTTCAATAGTCAAATCATTCAATATTGTTTTATTTGAACCACTAGCCTTGTTGAGATCATTAATAGATTGCTTCAACTCTTCAAGTCTTTTGGCTGAGAATTTATTAACATTTTCCTGTAATCTGTCTCTCAGGATTTTTATTTCAGATTCTAGATCTTTATGACGCTTATCTAGTAACTTTCTCTTTCCAAATTCTTGCTTAATTAGATCTAGTTTATCAATTAAGATCGTACTCTGATCAATTTTTGATTTTAATTGCTTCTCCAATTCCAAATCATTTAAATTTTCAAAATTCTTAAGCTTTGAATTTACTGTTTTGATTGAGTTATTGTGGCTTTCAATCTGTGTTTCAATAATTGTGAGTCTTTTTTCTATATCATCATGATTATCTATCAATTCTTTGAATTTTTGTACCTTTAATTTCAATTCTTCAATTTTAGCTTCACTAAATTCACCAATCTTAGATTCAAATTCCAATTTTTTATTTTCCAGATCCCCTGTTTCAAATCTATTTTTAGCCACCCTTGATAACCAATCTTCTAAGTGATTGAATCGATCCAACAGAACAGCAAGTTTATTCTCCTTTTTGATTATTTGGTTTATGTGCGTGTTTAGTTCTTTGATTCTCAATTCGTTTTCCCTTAAGACTCCTTCATGAGATTTTTTGATCTCTTTGTTATTTTCAACTAATACAATATGCCTGTTAATCAGTTGTTCATGACCGGTGGCATCAAAGTCTCTAAAGCATGTAGGACAACTTTTATCAACAATTTTTTCGGATAATAATGAGATCGTCTGTTCAGATAATTTAATTTGAGCCTCAATTTCTCCAATATCCAAAAGCTTTCTGTCAATTTCTTCATCGATAGATTTCAATTCTAATTTACTGTTTGATTTAGATGAATCTAACTCTGATTTGATATTTGTAAGTTCATGAGGTTCCACTTGAAAAGTCGTGATAGATTCCTCATTCAAATTATCAATATTGTTCTGAGTGCTCTCTGTATCTGTTTTCAGTGAGTTTATCTTCTGTGCTAATTCGTTTAGATTTTCAATTATTCTTTTTCTTGTTTCCTCTGCTGTATTTAGTAATAATTGATACTCATTTAGATCCATCTTGATTGATTTCTCGTTGTATTTCTTGTTAAATTCAGATTGAACCTTTCTTACCTCATCGGATTGTTTGATTTTTTCGATTAACTTATTTTTCTCAGCTTCAAGATCCAAAATTAGATTATTGTGATCCCTAAGCCTACTTTTTACCAACCCTAGATTCTCATCATTAATCTCCTTAATCTTTTTGCATTCGTCATAATTCTCCTCTGCTGATTTGAGATCTTGGATATCAATATTTATATCATGTATCCATTCATCTAGATTATTTTGGCTAGTATTGATATCCTGAACCACTGATTTCAAACCATCTGATATGTAATCATGTTGGTTAGTATCGATTTCAACCTGAGTCTCTATTTTCTCTTGATCTGCTAAATTTCTTTTGATTACTTCAATATTCGAGGAGATTGTATTTAATTTAACACGTCTTGACTTTATTTCTTCTTCTATCCTAATTTTCTCTTCTTCTAGGATTTTGGGATCTTCAACTAGTTCAGACATCATCTCTTTCTTACTGGTTATAAGCGTTACTTCATTATTTATTTTATCAATCACTTTGCCAATATGGCTGGCTGTGATATCATACTGATCCAAATTAAGGATTTTTCTTATTTGTTCCTTTCGTTTATAGTCTTCTAGTTCTAAAAGTCTACTCAACTGTCCTTGTGGACTGCATAAAGCATTTTTGTATATATTATGATCCACATTATTTCCAATCCTACTGGAGATGAATTCTTTTGAAGAAGATATTGTTTTAGTCAGGGTTTTAGATTTTGTTTTATCTCTAACAATCCATTCATTGGATTTTGTACCAGAATAAATTTTATGTCTACTCTCAAATAATCCTTTATCTGTCCTAAATGTGAGTTTTATTTGACCTTCCCCATACCCACGTTGTACCATATCATTGGTTTCCATTTTTAATCCTGTCAAATAGCTGGATCCAAATAGTCCAAATCCAATTGCGGTTAGTATAGTTGATTTTCCACTTCCATTCTCACCAGTTATCACATTTGTTCTCTCTTTAAATTCAACATCTAATGAATCAAAACAACGGATATTTTTCATACTCAACTCTTCAATTTTCAAATAACTCATATTCGTGTCCTCCTAGAAAAAATCTGAGATCCCACCTTTCTCATTTCCAATCAATTCCTCTTCACCTGTCTTTAATTTATTACCCGATTTATCAAATAGTGATAAGACCTTGTCAAAATCAGATGAAGCTAAGTTCCTACCTTTGGGTATACTTCCAAAATGGTTTAGTAAATCATGGCTGATCCTTAAAAACTCTTGAGCTTCATCCCCATCAAGTTGAGACATCTCCACAATAATATCATCAAGATCATAGTTTATATACTCTTTATCCATGATGTCAAATTCTTCTTCCAAACCGGTTGGATCTATTAGTAGATGAAGATAGTCAACCCGATCGTAAATTGATTTTTCATCAAATTTAATTAGTTCCTCATAACGTAAAGTACTATGGATCTTAACCTTGGCCATTGGTTTATATTTCTCTTGATCCAGATATATTGGATCCATTCCGATTATTTCATCGAATTTTATTTTCAAATTATCTACTATTTCATCTTCTAGTTCCACAATTGTTTCTGCAGTGCTTTTAATATCTAGTATCACCTTTGGTCTTACCCTAATTTTATGTTTGCTGATATTAGGATAACTCCATTGATTTCCTTGAAAATTGGATTTCACTTCAAACATCGTTGAGTACAATGATATATTGTTAACTAAGTCATCTCTATGCCAATCATTAGTGGATGTCACCTCTGAACTACCTGGTGCCCATGAATTTATTGCGGGTTTGGACCATGGAATATGATAATGACCGAAACCAACATAATCAACATCGAGTTCAGCTATTCTATTAGCCGATATTTGGGTTATCTGTTTCATTTGACCCTCTGCAAATGCATGTAGTGCAACAATTTTGAATTTATCTGATTCTAAAAAATCAGGTTCCTTAGATAGTAACACATCTAATTGATTGACACTTCCATATCCGGTGTAGTATCCAATTCCAGCAATGATCGCAGAATCTACTTCTACTACCGCATCCATAATAAAATGAACTAATTCAAGATCTGCTAGTAAAGATAATGTTGTACCACCACGTTCCAATTCTGCAACATTTTTCCCATCATGATTACCACGTACTAAATAGATGGGTATGCCAATCTCCTTTAATCTAGTAAGTAATTTTATTGCTTGCCTAATTGTACCAGGGCTTGGTCTGGAGTGATGGAATATATCACCCGTATG
>DAOUUM010000338.1 GCA_030668165.1 Candidatus Heimdallarchaeota archaeon | reverse complement strand
CCTAATGTAGACTCGTTAAATCTTAATCCTCCGGTATCTGTTGGATTCTTAACTACTTCTGGTACTCTTAACCACTTGGGATTCTGGTTATCTCCAGTATTCTTGTAGAAATCAAGTCCGTATCGCTGACCAAAGTGATTTTCACCATAGGAATAGAGGAGGTCAAAATCTCCATCCATATCATAATCCCATAACTGGGGCATATAGATGGGTTGTTTTGATACCATTTCATTTAATTCATCGAAATATTCTATATCTAGAACAAATATTGGATCAGAACCAATATCAGCAATATTTCTCATTAGTGCAAGTCTACCATTGGAGACAATAATATCATTATCTCCATCACCATCAATATCCTCAATTGTTGCCGAGGGATAGGTAGTGGATGAATCCAGAAATGAATAGAGTAACTGATCTCTGTCTTCCAAAGGTCTATTCTCCACGTATCCAGACCCACCAAAATTCCAAATAATAGGTAATAAACCCTCATCATATGCACGATTTGTATCATTGAATGTTAACGGATTTTCATACCATGCGAAGGTGATAAGTTCATCACCCTGATGTGCGCTGTACAACTCACCAAATGCAGAAGTCAAGATTTTGTCTCCTAAATTATTTGTATCATAATCATGAGCATTAACATTGCTGAAATAATAATCAGTATAATCAGTGGTGTAGAAATGGGATAGCTGCTGTGTAAAATCATCATATATGTACAAACCAGCAGAAGATGCATCTGAGACAACAACATCCTCATCACCAGCTATTGAGTAAATAGTTAGATCCTGCAAAGAGATATGATGAGCAGGAAAGTCAGAAACGACTGGGAAGTCAGGTGACTCTCCATCAATATATCTCCATGATGGTATGAATGTCTTCTTGGGCGATTTCTCAATACTCCATATTGTTTTCAGCAGATTGTAATTATCATCCACATAACTATCATACACCTCAGTGTACTGGGAGAGGGTAATTCCATAATCAGATGCTTGAGTGAATAAATTGGCATCTGCATTGTTGATATCATCTAGATTTCTGCTCTCAATTGATGTAATTGCCTTTTTCTCATTTACAATTATTCTTCCATCTGTGGCACCAAATATTAGCTTGTTCTTTGTTGCTACATTTTCAAAATAATCTGAATAATCAAAATACAATGTGTCAATGGTCGCGGAAACAGCCAGTGTAAGTGGTCTTGCAACATATGGTGCAACTATGGCATCCAAAAAACGAAATTCATCTGAAATCTTCATGACTAGTTTGATATATTTGGCCTTTGTAAGGTGATTAAGAGCAAATGTGGGATCAAGATCCAAAGCAATGCTATCTTCACTTGAACCATCAATCACAGTCATATCTGATGAGTTGATTTCTATCCAGTTACTAAGATCATTGGAGATGCTGATATCCCATTCAGAGATAGAAGCATTGTTATCCGCGAAAACAAGATAGAGATCTGGATTATCATTTCCATTGCTGGCAATCTCCTCACCTGCAACACCCATATCCCAGATTGCCTGGGCACCATAGGTACCACTGGCATTGAATATAGAGTACAGCTCATCAGGAGCCTCGGATGCACCAGAATTAACATTTGATTTATAGCATATTCCCTCCAGATTTGGTTCTCTGATAGTACCATCACAATTGTCGTATGGGTCTGTGATTGAAGCCACCCTTGCAGCATCTGGATACATGTTGATTGCAAGTGCATCTGTTTCATTTATCATGAAATCAGCATAGTTATCAAGAGGATAGACTCCCTGTATCTGCCAATCTTCAAACGGTTTAATTAATTGATCCAAAAAGAAGTCAGTACCATCAAACTCTAGTACCCAAGTACCTTGACCCCATGCTAGAATAACAGCTTCATCACCAAGTTCATTATCGATATCACCAACCTCAATATTCCCAATAGGGTTCCAGATTGGCTGGAAACGACCTGTTGTGTTAAATAACTGTCTGTAACTATTATCATTTGGGAAGGGGGTGGTTCCACCACCAGTCTTCTCCACCACAACACCTGCATTCTCAAATACATAGATAGAGCCTGATAGTGTTCCAACAACAAAATCAGGTAATCCATTACCATTTATATCTCCAATATCCATGGATTGAATCTTATCATCAAGAATTGGTGAGGTATATACCTCTTTCAACTCTGTCCAGTGTTCTTTGGAAAATGGATATCCTGAATGTCTATCATACTCGAATATGTGGATATAATTATCCCATGAACCTACAATTAAGTCCTTAATTCCATCAAGATCTAAATCCCCAAATTCAATAGAACTCACCTGAAATAGTTTTTCAGACTTCCATACAAAATCAAATTGATTTTCAAGTCCTCCAAATGGATCGTAGATATGGGCTTGCTCGAATAGATACACTCTGCCATCCGATGATGCAACAGCCATATCTATTAATTCATTATTGTCAACATCTGCAAATGCAATATCGTAGACATCACCAGATATTAGGCCTGCACCTGCATCCCAAACCTTCTTGTATTCCTGATCATCATAGTTCCATCGATATACTTCAACCTCTGTGTCAAGCAGGTATCCACCACCTACAGCGAGAAAATCTCCATCATCACTAAGTTCAACAACATGTACTCCAGCACGAGTATTCCATGCACTCCAAACCTCGGTATAGTCGTTGATGTTATCTATTAGTTTTCCAGGAATATCATAATCATTTTCCGTTGGAATATAGGGCAGATCCCGATCCGTAAAATCTTGAATTCCATCAAGATTATCAAGATCGAATAGTGAATCACTGGAGTTAAAATTCACGAATGAATTATTTTCAGTGTCCGCGATACTTGGAATGATAAGACCTTGCCCTATCATAAGCATTATTGTCATTATAGATAAGTAAAATAATTTATTCTTCATTTCTTTTTCCTCCTTAACAGTTTGCCTGGTTTTAAGATACCCCTTCTGGTGAGCATCCATAAAACTGCAACCGAGAATACTGGAATTCCAACAGCCATATAGGTTGATGGAGGTATTCCCAGCCAGTAAGTATTGTTCACAGTGAATACCACAGTATTAATCAACTCAGCCCCTACAAGGGGTTGAGATCCTAGAGCATAAGTATAATTTGAGGCATAGGCAACTACTTGCAGTTCGTATTTGCTGCCATTCTCAAAGCTAATATCATCATTACTCCAAGCACCCAATCCAAATCTGTCTAAACGACTAAATGTCATGGTGTAATTGTCAGACCAGTCTGAATTGTCAGTATAGGACCTATTAGCTTGGTACTCACGATATCTGAAAAATGCTGAATTTATACTAGTAGCATTTATCACCCGGACGTCTATATTTCCATCAGGGTACGTTTTACCATGTTCGGGACTATCTATCTGAATGGGAGAATTGAGCCGTCGGACAGCAGCCAAAAATACAGCCTCTGTTGTAAATACTAGGGGATCTGTGCCAATGAATAACTCCAATGAATCACTGTAATTATCAAAATCAGTATCAGGATTAAAGGGCATTGTCCCATATTCTAATATTTCAGTACCATCGAGGATTCCATCAAAATCTGAATCAGGTAATCGATAGTCCAAGAATCCTCCATGTACAGTGGATTCAGTGTTAAATGAGTAATACTCATCACCATCGGGGATCATATCGCCATCAAAATCCCTTTCATAGCCATCTGGTACACCATTATCATTTACATCCGCATCGTAGGGGTTATACATGCCACCACCATCGGTTCCATTGACTTCTAAACCATCTGGCCATCCATCGCCATCACTATCAGCATCTGTTGCTGAAGTAGCCCATCTGGGAGCATACACAGAGGAAAGTTCCAATCCATTTGCTAGACTTTCGATAGCTGAGGTAACCTCATCATTATCAGGGATTCCAT
>DAOUUM010000450.1 GCA_030668165.1 Candidatus Heimdallarchaeota archaeon | reverse complement strand
TGATGGAACCGGTACCCACTATCTGGATATAACTGGTATTGTACTTGGCACCTCCAACATTGTAATCCTTACCTGTACTGATACAATCCTCGATGATTATACTCATAAACACAGCAGGTAAATTGTCGGCCCACATACGTTCAATTATCAGATTTCCCTTGATCTTTATATTGACAAAATGGATTATCTGGGTCTGGTATGCAGCCATGAGTTCATTAAAAGTATCAAAATTCCGTGGATCTCCAGTTTCCAGACCTATCTTTTTATTGGTTCTTGGATCAAAACCATTATGCAGGGTGATCTCAAGTATTTTTACGAGATTGAAATATCCTGTGAGAATATATGCCTCCTTTCCAAAGGCACCAACCTCAACACAGCCGCTTGCCCCACCAAGTCGAGCATCAATAATATTCTTGCCTTGACGAGTGAGTTCCTGAATGATGGCATCGGTATTGAATATGGAGGGTTGACCAAATCCTGATTTGAGTATTTTCAGTGTGCGTTTGAGAAAACGATCCGGGGTTTTCTTGCTGATCTGTACATTTGAACTTGGTTGCAGAATACGCATCTCCTCAATCACGTCTAAAATAAGATAGGATAATTCATTGACACCATCAGATCCATCCTCTTTCAGACCACCAAGGTTAATATTAGCAAAATCAGTATAGGTGCTGGATTCTTCAGCAGTCACGCCAACTTTGGGTGGAGCCGGTTGGTTGTTGAATTTGACCCAAAATGCCTGGAGTAGTTCTTTGATAGCCTCCTTATCAAATCGTTTCCTTTTTAGATCCTCCTGATAAAAAGGCCAGAGATTCTGATCCAGTCGACCCGGATTAAAAGCATCCCATGTAGATAGTTCTGTAATCACTGCAAGATGAATGAACCAGTAATGTTGCAGAGCCTCCCATATATTTCTTGGAGCATGAGCAGGTACATATTCACAGATCTCAGCTATTTTTTCAAGCTCTTTTTTCCTAGTGGAATCCAATTCTTCATTTGCCATCTGTTTTGCCTTATCAGCATGTCTCCTGGCAAAAATAATAATCGCATCTGCTGCGATATCCATAGCAATCAATTGTTCACGTTTATTAAGTGCATTGGGATCATTGAAAAAATCCAAATTAGCTATACTTGTTTTGATCTCATCTTTGAAATCAAGCATTCCTTTCTGAAAAATATTTTTACCCCCAACGGTATGACCTGGAGCTCTTTGTTCCATGAACTCAGTGAATATACCTGCATCATAGGAATCCAACCATTCTTGATCGACTTTCTCAAATATTTTATCGCGTAGGGATCTATTCTTCCAAAATGGTAGTAGAACATCTTGATTATACTGTTTGTTCTCATCTGATACTTTGAATGAGATTTTCTCACGTGTATCAAGGATTTCCAGATCTTCCATACTGTGATTACAGATCTCGGGATATGTTGGGGTGGCTTTTGGTTCGGGACCTCGTTCACCCACAATCAGCTCATAATCATTGATACAGATTGTTTTATTTTCCATGAGATACTTGAATGATTCTGCTCTGGCGACTGGTACAGACAATTTATGGGCCATTCCAGTGATATAGAATTCTGTCATCAGTCTCGCCCTCTCCAAGGATAATCTAGGAATAGCAGTTCTACTCTGTGTGCGCAGTTTAGTTATTCTCTCATTCAGATTTCTCATTGGTTATATTTAATTTGTAGTATTTTGATTTTAATTTTTCCCCTTATCAATATTTGAAAAGTACCATAATATAACAATTACCCACCAATGCTTATTTTTAATGAACCGAGACCAAGCTGCTCAAGGTGAGATTGGAATTTATTTTTAATTAGCTCCATTTCCTGATGTGAGGGTTCTTTGGTATCACCCATGCGATAATCTATCCCGAGACGATGATATTTATGCTCTGCAATCTTGTGATAGGAAAGTAGATCCAATTGTTCTACCGTTCCCATTTCAGATATGAATATGCAGAAATCTGAAATATCATCATCAGTATCATTAATTCCGGGAATAATTGGAATTCTGATCCTAATCTTACATCCTTTGCTGGACAGATATTTCAGATTATTAAGAATTGATCTATTTTTGCTTTGATTTGATACTCCGGTGTATCTCTCATGTTTGTCATCATCGATAACTTTCAGATCGTAGAGAAATAGATCAACATGGGGAATGATATCATCGAGGGTACCTCTTTCCACATAACCCGTTGTATCAACAGCGGTGTGTATATCCAGCTCTTTGCAATTTACAAGTAACTGCCTCAATAATTCTGCTTGGGCAAGTGGTTCACCACCCGAGAATGTCACTCCTCCACCAGATTCATCATAATAAATCGTATCTTTTTCAATTATATTCATAATTTCAGAGGTAGTTCTTTTGTAGCCAATAGTCTCTGTATCAGGTATCTGAACCCCAAATTCCCGACTTTCAGGATTGTGACACCACCAGCACCTCAATAAACACCCTTTGAAAAATATTGTAGTTCGTATTCCTGGACCATCATGGACTGCAAATTTCTTGATATCAAAAATTGTACCTGTGATCTCTTTTTGAATAGAACCCACCATCTCAGCAATAAATCAGCATTTAATGAACCTTGGTGAGAGGATGCTGTTATATTTCAACGAAATGAAAAACAGAATACTCAAACGATACTATTGATAATTATTGATTGCACATCCATTTGAGATCAGTAATAAACCACATAGCTTTTTCAGTCAAATCATTAATAATTATAATTTCATATTTTTTTGGGGGGAAACAATGCTCTTATTTACTATACAAAGTTAATTTTTTTTA
>DAOUUM010000411.1 GCA_030668165.1 Candidatus Heimdallarchaeota archaeon | reverse complement strand
CGACAAACCAGAAATAACCATCATCATCTATTTTTGCTCTGTCTCCTGATAGATACCAACCATTCTCAAACTTGGATTGATAGGTCTTGTCATTGTTCCAGTAGGTTCTGAGCATTGCGGGCCAACCAGGTTTGAAACCAATTAATCCAATAATATTTGGCTCATCTATAGGTTCAAAGGTCTGGGCATTCAAAATCGTACCTTCAATTCCTGGAAAAGGCTTACCCATGGATCCGGCCTTGACATTCATTCCTGGATAGTTGCAGATCATCATGGAACCAGTCTCAGTCTGCCAATATGTGTCATAAAATGCGTGACCATAAACCTCTTCAGACCAAATAACTGCCTCTGCATTCAAGGGCTCACCAACACTGGCAAGATGCCTTAAACTTTTCAGATCATATTCTCTAACAATTTCATTTCCAGCCTTCATTAGTGATCTGATAGCTGTAGGGGCAGAGTACCACATACTTATTTTATTATCTTGAATGAATTTGTACCATGATTTTGCTGAGAATCCAACATCCATCACACATTGAGTTATGCCAAGTGCCCACGGTCCAATTATTCCATATGATGTACCAGTGACCCATCCAGGATCTGCAGTGCACCAATAAATATCATCTTCTTTGAGATCTAGTGCCCATTTAGCTGTGATATACTGGGATATCAGTGAATAGTGTACATGCTTGACTCCTTTTGGCTTACCTGTGGTTCCAGATGTGTAATGCAAAAGAGAGGGGGATTCAGCTTTTGTATCTGCACAATTAAAATCATCCACTGGATTCAATTCCTTCAGATTCATAGCTTTTTCATTGGTTTTCAGTTCTCTTTTGCCATCATGATCCACAATTATGATATGTTCAAGGTAGGGCATTCGATCCAAGATCTTTCTGACTTTATTGACATGCTTACGCTGAGTGATAATTGCCTTGGTCTTAGCATCATCAAGTCTAACAAAAAGGGACTCGTCACCAAAAGCTGAGAATAGGGGTTGAGCAATCGCACCGATCTTCAAAACACCCAAAACTCCAATATACAGTTCTGGAATTTTATCCATGAACAGACAAACTCTATCTTCTTGATGGATCCCAATATCCCGTAAATAGGTACCAAGTGTATTGGTTGCAATTCTTATCTCGTTGAAGGTATAACTGGCTGATTTTCCGCCTAATCCTTCCCAGATAAGTGCAGTTTTATCACCTTTACCCTGATTACAGATACGATCAGTACAATACCAACCAATGTTTATCGTATCTCCTTTATTATATTCCAACTCCTTCTCAACTATCTCCCAATTGAAATCTTTGATCCGTTCATCGTATGAGCCAATATTATGCATTCAATACTTCTCCTTTATTTTATATCTCGATTTTCAACTACAACATATGCCGTGGCATATTCCTGTGTATGAGAAATAGACACAAAAATTGTAGTTATTCCCTGTTCCTTGGCAAATACCTTCGTTTTATTAGATAATGTGATTTCGGGTTTTCCCAATTTATCATTTTTTATCTCGATATCATTATAGCTCATTCCATTTCTCCAACCAGTGCCAAGTGCTTTGAAAAAAGCTTCTTTGGCCGCATATCTACCACTGAAATTCTGATATCTACTCTTTTTGGATTCACAATAGTTGATTTCATTTTCAGTAAATAGAGTGTGCTTAAATCCAGGATCTTTGTCAATTTGAATTTTAATCCTATTTACTTCAATGATATCTGTTCCTATTCCTACGATCATGAACGAGCCTTCCTACTAGTATCTTGCCAATACAACAGCTATATTATCTGTTCATCATCTGATTAAATATTAATGGATATTGATATAAATATTATAGAAAAAATACTAATAATCTGAGAAATCCTAAAAATTATGTGCAATTGATTAATATTATATAATATTCCAATCAAACATGTGTTTAGATCCTGAGGATGTAGCATTGCAAATGGGGTGAAAGATAATAATAGTTCAATCAACTTGTCCCATTGCACAAATTAATAAGATATTATGGGGTGAAAGAATAGTGATACCCAAATTCTTAATTAATAACTAATTGATATTAATATGTGACAAGAAAGAAATTATATAAAAAATATATGATCTGGGCGTATATATTCACAGTTTTTGCATTTGTTTCCACTGCTGTAATCGAGAAAGTATTAATGGTGGCTGATACTGGTGATGTTGAAGGTGGAGGACACAATCCATTGGGCAGTATTTTTGGATTCTTTTCCTTTATTCTTCTGCTGGAAACATTTGTGATTGGAATTCCTTCTGTATCCAAATGGATTCGTGGACGAGATAGTTTATCACGTAAACAATATTTGCAATTACACTGTGATCTTGCATATACAGGCATAGTCTCAGTGGGATTACATGTGATATTCTTATCAATGATACCAATATGGCAGGAATATATCTCCTGGTACAGTTTTTATCCCTGGTTCTACTCAGGCTTCACAGAGAGTTGGTGGAACAATGGACTTGCATTCACCCTTGGCTCTTGGGCTGGTTTCTTTATGCTTTTGGCCACAGTTGCTGGATATTTCAAAAATTGGATTTACAAAAATTGGAGTAGAACTACATTTATTGTACTTCAGAACCTAACTGTAATTTCTCTGATTGCTACAATTTTCCATTCTCTTATGATTGGGGCTATGATGGGCAATAACATCATAATGGCAGTATTATCTTCAATTTTATCATCTATTCTACTTATACTTTGGATTGTCTACAATGTTCAGATGTTTAATAAAAAAGCTTTGAAATCTAAGAAAAAGAAAATTACCGACATTTCAGTTGTAAGTTAATTCTTCTTATTGACTTATAAATTTTAAAATTTGGGATTATTATTATATTGTACCGATGACTGAATTTTGCATTTTATGTTGTAGGTGTAGAAACTAAATTATAATTAGACATGAATTCAAATTCCATGGTCATTCTACAGAAAATTTATGGTACTAGCTGGTGTTCAGATTGCAAACGTACCAAACAATTCCTTGGTGAACATAGGATTGTCTATGAATGGATTGATATTACTGACAAGGAGGAAGTAGGTTTCTTTGTTGATAGGATATCTGACGGTAAACGTAAAATCCCAGTTCTGGTATTTGATGATGAATCCACACTTGTTGAACCATCAAATGAGGATTTGGCAGTAAAATTAGGTTTGAATATCGATTTAGGGCATCCATTTCACGATGTGGTGATTATTGGTGGTGGGCCTGCAGGGTTAACTGCTG
>DAOUUM010000407.1 GCA_030668165.1 Candidatus Heimdallarchaeota archaeon | reverse complement strand
AGGGTGGGATAGAAATTCATATAGTAATTCTATCGCCTGATCTGGTTCTACGGGCAGTTTCAGATCCTTGGAATGAATTAACCTGTATAAAAGTTCTTTTCCAGGTCCTCCAACTCCCAGTTCCCTTCCACCTGAATAAAGGATCAGTCCAGTGAACTTATCAAGTAACTTCAATGAGATAATAATTGGTTGAAGTACAGAGATATGTACAAAATCACCAATATTGGGTCTGAGTGTATTTCTCATTGTAAGGCTATTCTCCATGACCTCTGTTATCTCGTGAATTACCTCGTAGAAAGTTTCCCGCCTTTTTTCCCTCTCATATTTATCCTCGATAGCAGGAGTGGATATCTCCTTGTAATCCTGATCAATCGATATTTTAAATAGACAAAAATCACCACCACTGGCAAGACAAATCTGCTCATCGCAACTTGCAGCAGTACCCATAACAATAGATGTTACTCCGGATAATTGACCTGCGGTGAAACCACACATAGGTTCTCCAACATTAACTCCAATAGCAGCAGAGGCCATATTATTGACCTTCAGATGGATCGAGGTTGATGAGAATTCTACCACAGAAGCACTTTCGGCCAGAAGAGTTGAGAAATCACCCCGATTCGAGAAATATAATTCAAGGGCTCTAGCCAGTTGGATAAATTTTGATCTCCTCTTGGTCACTCTTCCAAGTTTGGGATTGAGTGTTGTCAAAATATGATGTGTTATTCCATACTTACCCAGTTTTTGACCTGCTCGGTAAACTAAGTGGGGTATAAGAGGATCAAGACTGTATAAACTCAACAAGTTCTGTTGATAGGTCCCAATGTGGGTGTAATCACCAATGGATGGACGGAGCATTGTGGACCCATTTAATGAGTTCATTGTACTCATTGTATAATTCAATAGGGACACCTTAACCTTCTCACCAATCTCCTGGGATGCACCTACATTTTTCATTATAGTTGCCCATAATATTTCCCTGACCTCATCATCCATCATACCTCCCTGAAGTACCACCTCCTCATTAATTACTAGCATGGGAAGAGCATTGATATTGTACTCTTCTATAAAATCTGGATTGAGATCCACATCAATTGTTGATACATGGATTAGTTCATTCATACCACTTACACCAACCACCTCATGCAGTATGGATTCGATGGGTGGACAGTATATACATGATTTTGCAGTAAACATGATTAACCTAAGGGGGGTGATTTCAAGTGCCATGAGCTATGTGATTTACTATTAATACTAAGTTATAAAATTTTGTTAGTGATTGTCGTTTTAAAAATGAATTTTAATTATGTGCCAAGATAATATTTGTCATAATTAGTTATTTAAATAAACCATAAAACGCAAACCTTCCGCTGGGATTGTTGTACTCAGCTTGAGTGCGAATATTTATCAATGTTTGAGTCATAAAATATTTGACTGATTTTATACTTTCTTGATCTTTAACTATACATTTAATTGTCAAGATTGATTTGTAAAATTTGATGAGTCTTATACCCACACCAACTTCAAAGTTTATGAGAGTAAAGTGTAATGAGTGTGAAAATGAAATGATTATTTTCAATCATGCAAAGATGATTGTAAAATGTCAAGGAAAGGGATGCGATGAAGTTATTGCTACACCTGCTGGAGGAAAAGCTGAAATCCATGCAGAAATCCTTGAAATTCTAAATTAATCTTGATTTATTTCCACTTCATTAGCTTTAGATTTTAGCATAAAATTACGCGAATTATCGTTAGTTAAAAGAACAAAATCACCCTTGACAATTGGACCATAGGTCATCAAATCGCTACCAATAAAGGGATTGCTTTCATTTGAGGTGAATTCCATGAGACGATATCCTTCTTCAAGTTCTTCATCTATCTCAATTTGATCTTCCAAACCCAGAGCTGAATTTCTTAGTATCTTTTGCTGTTGTTCAATATGAGTTCTGTACTGTCTTTCCTCACTGGGAAGTTCAGTCGGAGACAGAACACCATTCATCACATCACTGAAATGTTTCTCCATCCTAATTGAGATCAAGTCATTTAAAATATAGCTAACTCTATGACTCCTTTTATCGAATAACCTAACCATGATTGAGTCTGTTTCATTGTTTTTTTGGTTTTCCAGATGATTTATATATGGTTTTATTTTTCTATAAAAATCATCCTCAAGAGGTTGGAGTATCTTGGTCTGCCTCTCTCTCTTCCATGCCACATAAATTAAGTCATAGATATTCATTGTGAAACAACTCTAATTATCAAATTCTTCTTCTTCTTTAATTGGAGTTATTGCGAAAGAGATAGAGGCATCATCATCTATTGCGAATGAGACCCTAATAGGCCCAGCATGATCCATGCTGAAATAGAGGGAATCGCCCGATTTACCCACCTTAGCCGATTGTTTCAAATAATTTAAATTGTATTTTGCAGACACAACTGAAGGAACCTGACTGTCCTCGCCTTTTATTCTATCGTAATATTCCTTACCCTGATCGATTTTCACATTTTTAACAGCCTCATTAACATCCTTATTATCATAGGGAATATTGGCTCTTGCCTCTCTAGCAAGATTTTCTGATGTGGCCAAGAATTCTAAACCAGATTTTGAGTGATTGAGTACAACCAGATCTTCTCCTAAAGTGGCCACCTTGATAGCATCATTGAATAAACCTGCATCCATCTCAACAGATGAATGAAATTGTCTTGCACCAATATCAATAAATCTTGAACCCTCAACCATTTCCAACAGCCTTAATGAGATTTCTTTGGTTATCGTATCAGAAATAAGTTTTAGTTCAATAATCTCACCCTTAAGATTGATTTCCAATTTTTCATCGCTTTTGGCAGTTCTAATGAAATCTGCGAGATCCTTCATATTTATTCTCAACATTCTGGCCTCAGAAACAACTAGTTCATCGAATACTTTACCTGGTAGGTTGATATCAACTATCCAAACATTGCTTTCATTCACAGCTTGGGCCCTGAAACCATCCTCTGATACCCCAAGCAGTACTTCAATAGCAACTGGCTCAAGTGCTTCCACAATTATTTTCATTATTTTTGATTTTTCAAGTGTTAATTTATCATTTGATTTGCTAATATTCATCAACCTCTCCTTTTGGGATTCTTCGCTCTAGTTTTAGTAATCTTTCATATTGTCTTAATTCTTGTCTAGTCAATTTATGAAATGCAACTAAAATTCCATAAAAATTATCATTCTCCTTTTTGGTAGATATTACAAATCTACCAAAATCAGTTACATTGAACAAGGAGGT
>DAOUUM010000457.1 GCA_030668165.1 Candidatus Heimdallarchaeota archaeon | reverse complement strand
TCTTTACAACTCTTTTTTTTAATAAAATTGCAAACCATCATATTGCAGCAACAGATGTGGGCATGAGTACATTATCAAAAAAGGAGAATGACATAGCTTCAATAACCATTGCGACTATTGATGTTAATATAACTAATAAAAAGATCTGACTTGTAAACACATCGAAAAGGAAGAGAGTGAGTACTCCACCAACAAAAGATCCAAAGAATACTGCTATTGACCCCTCCACGGATTTGTTGGCTGTAATCTTAAATTTGTGTTTACCATAAGGCTTCCCTATGAATTCTCCTAATCCATCACCCAGTGCAACTGACATCATTGCTGCCATGAAAATCCACCTGTGATCCAAAGTTAAAAACAGGAGTATAAAAGCGGTTATTATGGTGAATACTGAATTATAAAATGTTTCAAATTCTGTTTGATCCTGACGAGTACCCATCCGGATTAGATTTTGTACTAATTTTACTTTTGGATGTATTGAGAGGCCCAATGCTGTTATTGCCAAAATTACAACTATTATCACTATATCCTCAATTGTGGCGAGCGTCGAACCAAAAAGGCCCACCATGAATAATCCTGTGGTATGAATATATTTGCGTATAAACCATTGGGGGCACTCTCTCTTCTTCAAATAGAAAGAACTAAAAAATACAAAATAAGGGAAAAAAAGAAGCCCAAATATTTTCAAAAAATCTATGTCCACGAGTTATTCCAATCACTAAATATTTATTAAAGTTGTTTTACCCAATCTAATTTAATCCATTTTACTCAACTAATACTTTGACAATATTAAAATTACAGGGAATATGATTTAACTAATAACAAAGCATGTCTCACCTTATCATATCATTTTAAAATACAATTAATATTCTTCTTGTATGGTTGACAATGATCTTTTGTTAAGCGTACCCGGTTTCAGAGATTTTTACCCTGCATATTGGAAGGAGATCCAGTTCATCCTAGACAACATGCAGAAAATATCCAAAAAATTCGGATATGTTGAATATGAAGGACCTAGCCTAGAACTCGTAGATCTAATCGAAGCCAAATCTGGTGCGGATTTGATGGAAGAGATATTTATGCTGAGAGATAAACAAGATAGACGTCTTCTACTCAGGCCCGAACAGACTCCAACGCTTGCAAGAATGCTAGCTAAGGAGCAAAAACGGTATAAAAGACCTATCAGATGGTTCTCCATACCGAGATTGTTTAGGGATGAAACAGCACAACGAGGAAGAGTTCGTGAATTTTGGCAATTGAATGTAGATATTCTTGGAATAGAAGATATTTCTGCAGATGCTGAAATGATTACTGTTGCAATAGATATTATCAGAGCATGTGGATTAAAGGATGATCAATACAATGTGTATGTCAACCATAGAGAACTCCTTAATGCATTCATCCAATCAATTACAGATATTGATCCAACGAAAATCATCCCCCTAATTGATAAGAAGATTGGTTTTCTGGAGAATTATGTCAGAGATAAGTTGATCAAATCTGGAATGGATGATAATCTGGCCAAAGATCAAGCTGCTTTATTCAGACAGATTTTCAATTCCAGTGGAGATCATCAGGACAAGTTAAAGGGTATGGCAATGGATGAAACCTTACAGTTATTTGAGAAGATTGAAGTAATCACGAAGGAGGTAATGATTGATAAATTTGTATCAGCTGGTATGTCTAAAGAAGCGGCGGAACAATTATTCGGGTTAACCAGTATTAAGGGTAAATCGGATGAATTCTTTTCCAATATAGAAGCTATTGAAAATCCTGCAATCCACAGTGCCATTGAAGATCTTAAGAAATTATCAGTGTATCTTGAGGGCTTTGGAGCCTTGGACCCGGTTGTATTTGATACGAGCCTTGCAAGAGGGCTGGATTATTATACTGGAGTGGTTTTCGAGGCTTTTGATGTTTCAGGACAGGTGGTACGTGCAATTTGTGGTGGGGGCCGTTATAGTGATCTCGTTGAGGTTATGGGAGGTGAGCCTCTTACTGGGTCTGGTTTTGGTATGGGAGAGACAGTTCTACTTGAGCTGGTTAAACTCCACAATCAGTTGAATATTGATGAGGAACAAGTGGATCTGTACCTTGCACCAATTAAAGAGACATCCATTCCAAGTATACTTAGTCTGTCCACCAGGTTAAGATCATCGTTTAACTTACAATCAAATCCATTTAATTGGAGGGTGAAAAGACATTTTGAGTTTGCAGATTATGTAAATGCTAACCTTGTACTATTAGTGGGACCCAAGGATATTGAAAATAATGTCGTATCTGTCAGAAAAGTCAGTTCTGGAGAACAAACACAGTTAGAAATTAATGATAATTTAGAAGAGAATTTACTAAAATTACTTGAAAATTAATTGTATTATTACAGCACAAATTTACTTGGTTTTTCATTATTAAATCTCATGTTGAATTTTTCTGCATATTTGGTATTGGATTCCATACCTCTTGACCTGCGATAACCTAATACCCAGTCCTCAACATTTTTCCAACCATAAATATCGGCGTAGAAATTGGCTGCTTCCTTTGCTTTTTCAATACTATCACTTACATCTATGTATTTAACAGGATGGTGACTTTCTTCCTCAAAATATTGCAGAAGGACAACATTACCACGATGAGGTTCATCTGTACCAACAATTCTCTTGACTCTGGCAAATTTAATAGCTTCTACAGCCAAGTATCCTGTGTTTTTATGATCGCTATGATTATTGAACAATCCCCAGGAAATTACAAGATCAGGTT
>DAOUUM010000406.1 GCA_030668165.1 Candidatus Heimdallarchaeota archaeon | reverse complement strand
TAAATACTACTGCTGAATATTATGTGGTGATGGATGCTTACTTTTTGCAGGATCTCCCAGATGATACCTATGAATCGGGGGTGATACAAGCATATATTCAAGGACCACCAATCCTTGCATCTCTGGATGAATACACATTGGTTTTAACTGATCAGGATGACGACGATAATAATGATTCTGTTGAGGTTGACAATATGCAGATATCATTATCAGAGGGATTGATATCAAGTGGATACGTAAAGGTGGTTATTTCCATTTATAACTCGGATGGCACATTCTTCGGTTCTGAGACCAAGAATTATCTTGTGTCTTTCGGTGTGGACAACTCTTTTTCATTTGATCTAGGATTTTTAGATCTCGAGGGAACTTTCTACCTAACCATTGAACTTAGGTTCTACACCTCTATCACGGCAGATGATACAGTTACTACAGATGAGTTTGATTTGTATCATCTAGCTCCACCACCTGTGGAGAAGAAGCTGAATCCAACTGATACTGATGCATTACCTGTTCTCTCATTTATGTATGTGATATCGGGATTAATTGGAATTGTTATATTAAAGAAAAAGAATGAATAACTCTCTTAGCTTAATAATTACTAGATAAAAAAATTGACTGAAAATTAATATTAATAAGAAAATTTCCTGAATAAGAGACAATATAAATGTGGAATGTAAGATGTTAATATGGACTACAAGGCAATTATCAGGAAATTCTATCTTGAAGCATGGAATAACAGGGATTATGAGGCATTAAAGGAGGTAATGGATCCTAAATACCACCCATCCTGGATACTGATGGAAGAAGATGGGGCAGATCTTGTCTGGAGAGAGATTAAATATATCACCTCGGCAATAAGTGATTGGAAATATGAGATTGAGATGGTTAACGAGGAAAATGCAGTGTGGGTCTGGTACAAGGTCACAGGTACACATACAGGTAATTTCTTTGGATTTGAACCAACCAACAAGACATTTGAAGCAGAGGGGGCAGCAATTCTTTACATCAATGAAAATGGACAGATATATGACAGAAAGGCAAGTTACAGTTTTGAGGATATTTTTAGACAACTAGGTGTTGCACCCCCATACTGGGAACTGCATCAGTATGTGAAAGATTACAAAGCATCTGAGGATTGATTTAATGAGTGGAAAAATTGTATCAATTAATATAAAATCAAGAGTTGAGGGATAAAGAGGAATCCCCAAAAATCGGGTTGAGACTGCTGAAATTACAAAAACAGGGGTATCAACGGATTTTAACCAGTATCGATATGAAGAGAAACAGAACACTGATAATCGTGCGGTATTAATCTATACAATGGATCAGATTAAACAGCTGAATAACGAAGGTTGGCCAGTCAGAAATGGAGATCTTGGTGAAAATTTGACAATCTCAGATATGCATTATTCAGATTTGAGTATAGGTGATAGATTGATCTCTGGAGATGTGGTACTTGAAATATCTGAGATTTGCAATCCTTGCAATAACCTATCAGTATTATCCTATGTTGGAAAAAAGCGAATTTCTGAATTTATACAGACTATGAAAGGTAGAAGAGGATGGTATGCAAGGGTAATTGAGGAAGGTACAATCGATACTGATGATAAAATAACTATATTCAAAGCTGGAAACTGACTATTTTCTCTTTTCTGAGAGATCAGTCTTCTCAGGAACAGGTATTTGGCTCATAAATGGGTAGTTCTCAGCTCGTTTCAAGTGCTGCCCGATTAATTGCTCAATACCCACCAGATAATGACGTTCTCTCTCAGCACAAAAATTGTATGCGATCCCTTTTTTTCCTACCCTGCCGGTCCGTCCAATACGATGTATGTACATCTCGGCCTCGGCTGGCATATCAAAATTGATTATGTGGGTGATATTATTCACATCAATACCTAGTGCAGCCACATCGGTTGCCACAAGTACAGGGATATCACCAGATTTGAAATTTTTCAGGGTTTTCTCTCTCAGATGCTGTGCTTTGTCCCCATGAATCGCATCTGAACGAATTCTATCCTTTCTCAGTTTCTTGACCAGTCTATCCGCACTATGCTTGGTTTTCATGAATACCAGAGCCTTTTTTATTCCCTCTGTCGTAATAATATGGGAGAGCAGGCTGAATTTATCATCTTGCTCAACAAAGAATACTGAACTGGCAATACTATCAACGGGGGATGCAGGTGGATCCGCAGAGATTATGGCAGGTTTGACAAGAACCTTATTTGCAAGGTCCACAATCTGTTGAGGCATGGTGGCAGAGAAAAGCATGATCTGGCTAGTATCTGGGATCATCAGAATCAGTTCGAGAATACTATCAATGAATCCCATATCCAGCATTCTATCAGCCTCATCAAGCACCAGTGTCTCTATCCGGTCCAACTCTACAACTCCCTCGGTTATGAGATCATGCAATCTTCCGGGGGTTGCCACAATAATATCCTTTCCTTTTTTTAACTGACGTGTCTGGGGGATTTTTGATACCCCTCCATAAACAGTTACCTGCCTTACTCTTGTATACCAGGCATATTTCTTGATATTCTCTCCAATCTGACTTGCAAGCTCTCTGGTGGGAGATACTATGAGTGCACGTGGAAAGGATCTTCCCCTGGTTTTTCTAGCCTCGATACGTTGTATAATTGGAAGAGCGAAGGCAGCAGTCTTTCCTGATCCAGTCTGCGCGGTTGCAAGTATATCTTTTCCCTGCAGAGCCACTGGGATTACCTTTATCTGGATTGGAGTTGGATTTCTGTATCCCTGTTCTGATAGAGCACGATGTATTGGATCTGTTAAACTCAACTCATGAAAATACCTGTTTTTATCAGTCAAAGTGCCAGTATCAATGAAGTCCTCAGGACTGATAAATTTCTTGGCCTCTCGTCTGAAATAATTGGTTAATTCCTTTGATTTGTCAAGAGAAATTGGATCCCTTGTGTTCTTGTGAAGATCAGGTTCACTCTCATTCTTATCTGAGTGATCCTTGTGTTTCTTCATAAAACATGATTATTAATGAAAGTTAAAAGATTGCTCAAACATAACATCAATATTTCTGTTTGGTTGGGTGAACCACAAGAGACTCATTGGAGTGTAAGTGGTAATACACTAAGTATAAACCAAGCTAGTCAGAAAATATCAGAATGATGAGAGATATTGTGTTGCTATTTTACTCAATAACTCCACTTAATGCCCTGCAGATGTGGGCTTTATGGATCTCAGCTACTGAATCAGGGGTGTTCAATCCCCTGGTTGCCTTGTTAAAAAGATCCTCGATTACCTCCTCG
>DAOUUM010000465.1 GCA_030668165.1 Candidatus Heimdallarchaeota archaeon | reverse complement strand
TCATTTGGAATAAAATCACCCAAATATCCCTCTCCATCAATCAAAAAGGGATAGTTTAGGACATCCTGCACTGATCGCCCCTGCATACCCTTATCACTGTGTGCGGTGAAATCACCAATGAGTTCTACGGATCCTGGGATTAACCAACCAAGTCTTTCATTAGTCTCTCCATCAACCACCTCATGTAATTCAGTATTTTCAAATACCAGTTTGAGATTATCATCAAGCCATGTTTTACTATCAACTTTGAATCCCTTACCGGAAACTTTTGAATTATTTATATCAAATTTCATCATTCATCATCCTCGTATTCAGCTTCTAACTTTTCCTCAATATCGTCAGCAAGATCATCCATTGAGTCTTTCGCATCATCTAATGCATCATCGTATTTATCCTCGAGATTTTCCAAAGATCCGTTGAAATCATCTATTTTATCTTTAAGATCATCAATCTCGTCATCAATATCTTCGTCATCAATTTCCTCAACATCATCTCTGGTGCTCTCAACATAAAATCTTCTGAATAACATCTCAGCAAGTTTAATTGCCTCTACACCCAGCTGAGTGATGAGATATCTGCCCCTGGCCTGTTCTTGATAAATATATTTTACCTCTTCCAATGCATCCAGATGATGTTTTAATGCACCACCCTTGATGTCAACTTTGTCACTAAGATCCCCCTGGTATAGAGGACCTGTCTCCAGTTTTTTCAGAATTTTTAATCTTCTCTCATCTGATAGGGCACCTGCCAGATTAGGAGCTAGTTCATAGAATTTTACTAATTCCTCCTCTGAAAGAGGCTGGTATCTCACATGGCCTGCTTTACTTCTTCCCCTTCTAGCTGCTCTTTGTGCCTCTCTTGCAATTCTTTGCCCCTCTTTTCGAATGTGATGGGATTCCCGTTTCAAATTTCCAAATTCTCTTGACATTTGTCCCATGGAATTTCTGAGGTTGATCTGGACTCCTTGCATGATATTTCCCACATAATCTTCTAAAGTGGCAGAAACACCATCCATATCCACATCAACATCAAAATCATCAGGATCTATCTTTATCTGGAATTCTCTTGCGAATCTATGTTTTCTTGACCGTCGGGAGTGACGATCATCTGATTCTTCTGTTTCTACAGGTTCCTTGTTCTTGAGAATTTCTTTTATCTCAGCCATCTCTTGCTTTATTTTAGCAAGTTCATCATCTAGTGTATCGTTATTTTCTTCATTCATTGTTATCACCTTTTTGTAACCCAAGACTGGCTACCTTTCTATCTTTATTTATTTGCTTCCTGTATATTCCTGACCTGACCATACCAAGTAGGAGCCTGTAGTCAGTTACAATATAATCGAGGGTTTTTTCAGTCATCATAGTATCACCTTAATACAAATTGCGGACAAAACAATCCACGCGTTTTGGTTGAATCTGCCTCCTCAAGGCTCTTTCAACATCCTCACTCTTTGTAAAGGGTTTGAAAGTTTTATTCTTCTTTTTATGAGTTATTATATCAGTTAAGGTATACTGGAAAGTAGTATTACCCAGAGTTTTTATGATTGTTGCCATTTTTCTAACCACCGGATGTGTAATCCATTACAGAAAGGATATTACAGATTTGCTGCAAACTGATTTTTTAAATCAGCGCATTGGTCTGTATAATCGCCTTCAGAAGACTTATTACACTTTGATTGGTTTCTAATACACTTCTATCAATATAAGTCTTTCTTAACTTTTGAGTGAAACCATGTAACATCACAGAGTCTAGATGGTATCCTCCAGTTTGATTTGGGAAAAAAACAGTTTGGTTGAACTCCATATTGGTACCTTCATTAAGATGAATATTGAATTTTTAGACTAATGTCAATATTATTTGATCTCTTTAAGGAATTTCGAAAATTTGGACAGATCTGAAGAACCAATTAAATCGATTCTTCAATCTGATCCTTTATTTGTTTGAATTTATCAATTACATCATCTGACATTTTGCTTAGTTGGTGAGTAATTTTTAGATTTTTGATTTTAGTTAAAAATTCTGGTATTTCTTCAATCCTTGTGTTTTGTATATGCAAATATCTTAAATTCTTAAGATTGGTGAGAGATCTTGGTATTTCCTCAATTTCATTATTTGATAAAAATAAATATTGTAATTTTTTTAATTTTGTTACAAATTCCGGTACTTCGGTGAATTTGTTATTTGATAAATTCAATTTCCACAATTTGTTTATTCCCGCTATGTCACCTTGATTTTCATCTATCTGATTATATGAAAGATCTAAGTCATGCATTCCTGTGATACCACTTGGAATGTATGATAATTCATTGTGGGACAAATCTAAAATGTCTAAAACTAATAGATTCCCAGGAATTTCTGTTATTTTATTATGTGATAGATATAGCTCGTACAATGTTCCTAATTCACCAATTTCACAGGGTATTTTATCGATAACATTATTGCTGAGGTTCAATTTCCTTAATTTCTTTAAATTGGCAATGGATTGAGGTACTTCTATAATACGGTTAAAAGAAAGTGATAGGTATTCCAACATTGGAATTTGACATATTTCTTCTGGAAATATTTCCATCCCGGAATGTTCAATGAGCAAATTGATTAGACGCAGATCACCGAATCCCTCAGGGAGGGGGCCCTTTCCCAAAAATCTTAATTCCATATTTACCCAACTCCCAGTATAATTCTCTATTGTTTTTATTAATTT
>DAOUUM010000549.1 GCA_030668165.1 Candidatus Heimdallarchaeota archaeon | reverse complement strand
TCTCATATTTTTCAAGTCTCTTCCAATTAAAATTAATGCCTTCTCTTGTGATAGTGTAAATAGTATTCTCTATTAAAATAACCAGTTCAGTGAATTCCATCTTCAGAGTTTCCTTTCGGTATTCTTTATTCAATTCAATTATCGCAAAATCCACTCTTCTGATTCTACTCTCCTCATGAATTAGTATTTTTTCATACATTCCCTCATAAGGTGTCTCCAGAGATGAGTTGAACTCATCCTGTAAATCCTTATCCGATTCAGTACAGAATAGTGTGTATGATGCAATCCCGGGTATGTTAAGAATGATTATCTTACCAATTGAATCATACAACTCCTCAATTTTATGCGTAATTATCTCAATGCTGCCCTCAGGTCTACTATTGATAAATCTCTGGACCTTATCGATATTCTTATTGAATAAAGGATGCGTCAGTGATATTGATTTAGATAGTTTCCTAGCAAGGACAGCTACCTTCTTTCCATCAAAGATGATATCTCCCCTCACCCATGAGTTGATTATCTGGTTGGATAATGCTGAGTTAATCAGCTCAATCATCTGATCCCTATACAGTAATCCCCAATTCCTTTTCATTTTCCACCAGTAAATAAAACTGGCAATAAATGCAATCAACCAATCATGTTCCAGATACATGGAATTCATATCAATATAATCCAGTATCTCATCTATCTCTGTTTTCTCCAGTTCAAGCGCCCCCATGTACTGCATATGCAATTCATGCAGATCCTGTTTTGTAAAACGTCTATCAAAATCCGAGGTCTTGAAAAGATCAATATTATAGTTTAATCTTCTAATAGCTGGATTTTTCTGCACTGATTTCAGTGCACAGGTGTATTTAATTATCCACAATGAGTTGGATAGCCTGGGTATGCGTGGATTGTACTCACCCACTGATGACTTGTTTTTTAGGTTCATCCTAAACAATCTGATATCAATATCTGGATATCCCATCTCATACCTGCTAGTCTGGTATTCTGGAGAGCTGAGTAGCAAACCTGGTAGTGGATTCTTTATTCTATCTGATTTACCGGGCACGAATACCTGCTTGAGCCCCTCTGTAAGATCAGTGATAATGAGATTATCCTCATCAATAACTATTCCCTTCTTGGTTGGTTTGCTATTATATCTAACTATAGTGTAGCTACCATATCTCTCCTCAGTTTTTAATTTGGCAGATTTAGTTGGTCTGATCACCCAGTGAAAAACCATATCAATCTGTGCTGGCTTTGTCTTGGTGATTGAATGTATCCACCTGGGGATTATCTTTCTATCCCCGGTGCTGGTGACAAAATCACTGGGTAATGCGGGTGAGTGATACACGATATTAATTTTTGATTTTTTCATGCTGTGAAACAGCATTGCAAATACCTGATCAATACCTATACTGCCTGGTGTACCTGTTTTGATCATCTCATCCATATTATCAATTACCAGTAGTGTTTCTCGATCATTTGTCCTGATCCTCTCCAGCTCATCTATCAGAGTTTCTACCCTCTGTCTCTGATGAGATATTATATCTGAGTACTCTGGTAGTTTGTAAAATTTTATTTTATCGAGAAATTCAAGGGTTATTTCCATAGTATCATGATATCGAATGGAATCGATGAATTGAATATTGGGGAAGGAGCTGGATACCCAGATAATATCTGCATCGGGATTATTTGAGAGGTAAAAATCAATATACTGGAAAAACACTACATGGATAATACTTGGATCCATAAATTGCAGGGGGTAAAGGAAATCATGACTCGTTACAGCAGTGACATCAGCCCTCTCAAACATATTTTTAATCATTCAATCATCTCCACATCGATAGTAACAGATTATCCTCAGTATCGACAGGTTGGCTATCATGAATCCTGATACTATCCTCTTTCAGAGCTGGGATCTCATTGATCCTGTGTTTCTTTGATTTCTGTAAAAATTGATTAATCACACCCCGTATATCTGAGTATCCAAGTTCTCTCAGCAGCAACTCCCTGTGTTTCAGTATCCAGTCAATCACCGGTTTGATA
>DAOUUM010000264.1 GCA_030668165.1 Candidatus Heimdallarchaeota archaeon | reverse complement strand
TCCTCAATTACACTTCCAATAGATCAGTTCCAGTAAAGACTCAAATGATTTGTAACGAAATTGATTAGTAAAAAAATGGTGCGGGGAGTGGGATTTGAACCCACGAACTCCTATGAGACTAGGCCCTCAACCTAGCGCCGTTGGCCATGCTGGGCGACCCCCGCAGTCTTTCACCGATCATGCAGATCGGGAAGGGATTTAATTGAATTTATAAACATAAATTCTCTTGAATTCCAATTTCTCCTTGATGGATCTAGAATTTAACTTCATCGTTATAGATACTGACTATTGGAAAAAAAAGTAAATTGGGCGATAACACCATATAGAATAGAGCTAATTTTTGTCCTTGTCTAATAATTCTAAATATATTTATTAAATTGGAAAACAGCTGTGTTCATCTTTAAATCAGATGAGATTAAGGATAGTTCACGATCAATTAATTAACGGAAGAAAAAGCATGGTTAATAAAGAATTAAATTGTGATGTTTTAGTTTGTGGAGGAGGTCCTGGTGGAGTTTCTGCTGCATTCTCTCTGGGAAAAAATGGCATCGATACCATATTGGTTGACAAAAAGGATTATAACCAGATTGGCAACAAAGTGTGTGGAGATGCATTATCCCCCATACTATCGGATCAGGCATTTGAGATGATTGGCTTACCCAGACCCAGTGAGGAGAATGGGGAGTTACTAGAGGTAATTGATGATGTATACCTCTATGGTAAATCTCCAAATGCACGTATCAAGATTGGTGATGGATCTGCAACTGTTGATCGTTTACTTTATGGTCAAGCACTGATCAAGGTCACCGATGAATTTGATTGTGTGAATATATTGGCTAATCACAAGGTTCGTGAGGTAATTGTGGACAATGATA
This sequence comes from Candidatus Heimdallarchaeota archaeon, assembly GCA_030668165.1. Classification (GTDB taxonomy): domain Archaea; phylum Asgardarchaeota; class Heimdallarchaeia; order Heimdallarchaeales; family Kariarchaeaceae; genus JAJRQD01. The sequence goes on along the minus strand of DAOUUM010000264.1, from coordinate 4,060 downwards.
CAGTCAAAGGAGTCACCTGTGATAATCCCGATGGAAAAATTACCATCAATGCAAAAATAGTAATTGATGCAACTGGATCAAGAGGTATAATCAGGTCCAAATTGCCAGAGACTATGTATGGTAAATTCCCCAAGAAACTGCCAAAAGAACAGACATTGGTATCTTACCGGGAAATATTGAAATTGGAGAAACCACATAAGTACCAGAACGGATTGTACCTCTTGTATGAACCAGAGATTGCAGATGTGATGCCAGGTTATTATTGGGTATTTAGCAAGGGACCTCATATTGTTAATATTGGTCTGGGTTATCTGCTGACAAAAGAAAATCACGGTAAAAATATTAGGAAGATTAATTCAACGATCAGGGATAGACATTTTCCTGAATGTGAGATACTTGAGAGTCAGGGTGATCAGATACCTGCTAGAATGCCATTTCATTCGCTTGTTCATAATGGTTTCATGATGGTTGGAGATGCAGCTGCTCTGGTTAATCCCGTTAATGGAGAGGGTCATGGACCTGCTATTTTTTCAGGGATCAAAGCAGCAGAGCATGCTATTATCGCACTTAACAAGAATGATTACTCAGAAGAGGCTCTTTGGGGCTTCAACAAGTGGATTTGGCCGGAATATGGTATTCTCAATTCCATGGGACATATATTGATCAAATTTATCCAGAAATATGGATATGATGCTTTTGACTGGCTATTGGCCAATAATGTCGTGACCGAGGCTGATATCATGGTTCAGTTGAGAGAACCCGAGGAAGGATATGATATAGGATATAAACGTGTGTTTAAACTGTTGACCCGTCCACGTTTATTGATTGGTCTGCTCAAATTAAATAGTATCAATTCCAAGATACAGGATTTATCCGTTAAGTATCCAGATATTGAAAATTTTGATGAGTGGAATAATAAAATGACCAAATTATTGGCTAGGAATGTATGATATATTAAATTATTAAAATTGAAATATTTTCAATATTAGATTAATCAGCTAGGGTTTCAATACCCTGATGACTGTAGTAGGTCTCGTAGAGTTCATGATACTTGCCCTTCAAACTGTACAACTCTTCATGATTACCCCTCTCAATCAGTTCACCATCATCAACCACAAGGATCTGTTCCACATCTCGGATGGTTGATAATCTGTGGGCAATTATTACTGTGGTTCTACCCTCAAAAAGCATAAATTGTGCTTTCTGAACAAGTGATTCAGTCAAAGCATCAAGTCTACTTGTTGCCTCATCCAGAATTAATATTTTTGGATCTGATAACATGGTCCTGACAATGGTTATCATCTGTCTTTGACCCGAAGATAGTGACTTACCTGATTCCTGTAGTGGAGTTTCATATCCCAAGGGCAGGGCATCTATGAATTGATCCGCACCGATTAGTTCACAAATCTTGTAGATCTCATCATCACTCGCACTTGGTTTTCCATACTTGATATTATCAATTACAGTACCAGCAAACAGATAGGGATCCTGAGAAACATATGAGACCTGATCATACAGAGAATCCAGAGTGATATTTTTCAAATCCTGTCCATCAACCAGGATATTTCCACTCATTGGATCATAAAATCTCATGATTAAATTGGTTATTGTGGTCTTTCCAGCCCCCGTATGACCCACAATGGCTGTTTTCTGGCCAGATGGAATAGTAAATGACACCTTTTTGAGGACCTGTGTATCCTTTGCATAGGCAAATGATACGTCATTGAATGCGATCTCAGATCTGGTCAGTTCCAATGCCTGGGCATCATCAGAATCTTTTATTCCGGGTTCAGCCTCGATAACATCCACAATTCTATCAAGGGCGGCAAGTGAAGCTTGCAACTGGGTGAAATTATTGGACAGCTGAATTATAGGCATAAGAAAACGCGTGACCAGTACCGTGGCCAGATAAATCTGACCTATGGTCATGAATGGATCATTCTGTGAAATCACTCCACCAACAATTAAAACCAATACTGTGAGTATGGTGGCGACAAATGATATTGATGGGAAAACAAGCATGAAAATCACGCCCAATTGTTTCATGTAACCATAGGTCTCATAATTCAGATCTCTGATCACTTTGGAGGTTCTTTCCTCCTGGTTAAATGATTTGGCAATTGTTATCCCGGCAAGATTCTCCGCCAGCTGACCAGATACCTTACCATATGCCTGGCGAACCTGTAACATCCTCTTCTTACCTATCGTACCAATAAATTTGGTGATTAGTATTGCTGCGGGAACTGCTAGAAGAGCAATAAAAATGAAATATAGACTAATATCACCCAGTACAATCAGGGTGGCAAATATCAAGAGGAACTGTGAACTTGTCCCGGTGAATACTGTTAATCCAGTGGCCACTTCCTGTGAATCATTGATAACCCTGGAAGTGATATTGCCTGATTGCTGTTTGTGATGATAACTCATATCCGCATCAACTAATTTCTCAAATGCTTTCTTTCTGATATTATCAATAAATCTACTTGATAAAATTGATGTGAACCATACATTGGCGGATTGGAAAATCCAGACCAGTATGGATAATCCAAGATAGATAAGAGTCAGAGTTAATATCACATCAATTACTGGATTATCAATTGTCACATCAATAGCATTGGCCAGTACTATCGGCTGATAGGTGGCTGCAATTGTGTATAGGACTATTATTACACTTACGAGTAGGAGCAGTACTTTGAGGTCCTTACCAATAAAACTCCAGAATATCTTAAGCAGTTGTTTGGATCCTCTGGACCGTTTTTTATCTGCAAACATGGATCCTCCCATGTGTCTTCTTCCTGACATTCTAATTCTTACCTCCTTTATTCTTGCGGAGACGTTCAGTCTCAGGTAGTAGCTCGAATATCTGCTGGTATTCTTCACAGCTAGCAAGTAGCTCTTCATGAGTGCCTTTGGCCAGAACTCTACCCCGATCTAGCAAGATAATCAAATCTGCCCTAACCAGTGTGTTCAGCCTCTGGGTTACCGTGATAGTAGTCCTTCCCTCACTCAGATTATTAAGTGCATCTCTGATCAATTTCTCAGTTTTTGCATCAAGTGCAGAGCTGGAATCATCCAGTAATAGAATACTGGGATTTGCCAGGATTGCTCGTGAGATGGCCAATCTCTGTTTTTGACCACCAGACAGGGTGACACCACGTTCTCCGATCATTGTATCATATCGTTTTGGTAGCTCATCAATGAACTCAAATGCCTGAGCGGCTTTGGAAGCTGCTTCGATCTCTTCATCAGTTGCATCCATCTTGGTAAATGTAATATTATCACGAATTGTTCCACTAAATAGGAATATCTCCTGCTCCACCCTTGCCACATGATTTCTCACATCTCGTGAGGGGATATCATTGTAATTTACATTTGATATTGATATTGAACCTGATTGGGGTATATATAATTGAAGTAGCAGTTTTAGAAAACTGGATTTACCAGAACCTGGACCACCAATTAGTGCTACCTTGGATTTTGGTGGAATTGTGAGGGAAATATCTTCCAGAGCTAATTTTCCATTATATGCAAATGATACTTGATCAAATACAATACCTCCATCCCAATCAAGATCAGGAATACTTACAAGAGATTCCTCTGGATTTGGATCGTGCCAGTTTAGTTTTTGCCAGATACGATTTGCGTTGATAAGTGCAGCATTGATATTTAGAAGCATCTGGGGGATCATAAAATTAACCATTTGCAATCCAACTAGTAAGCCCACAACAATTAGAACATCACCAATTGTCAAAATACCAGAATCCACCATCAACAAACTCTCCCTGAAAATATATGCTGTTAATATGACAAGAATCAGACTGGGAACATAAAATGCAGACAATTGCTGTTCTTTCTTGGCCAGATTTGCATATTCTGTGCTCTGATCATTAAATCTCACCACCTCTCTGTTTCTAGCCGAGAAGGCTCTCACTACACCAATACCTCTGAATATCTCCTGTGTTGTCTCAGTTATATCCCCGATGGTATTGGCCAATTTGCGTCGGATAGGTCCGATTCTAGAGGCGAAAATATATGCTATAATAAAATAGATGATAAAAGT
>DAOUUM010000330.1 GCA_030668165.1 Candidatus Heimdallarchaeota archaeon | reverse complement strand
TTAACGTCATATCTTACCGTCAACCATGAACTTCAAAGAATTACCCATGGATAATGCATTTGATTTTAAATACTACAAACATGAAGAGATGAGGGAATTACTGGATAAGATCCAGAAACAATTCCCAAATCTGGTGAAAATTGAGCAGATTGGTGAGACCTATGAGGGAAGAGCGATCTGGGTTGCCAAAATTACAAATTTCGAAACAAGTGACAAGGAGAAATCTGCATATTACGTCGAATCTAATATTCATGCAGGAGAAGTTACCGGATCAACAGTATCTCTTTACATAATTCATTATCTAGCAAGTAATTATGGAAAGGAAAAGATCATAACTGAGCTCTTGGATAAACTTGCCTTTTATGTGGTTCCTAGGATCTCAGCAGATGGTTCTGAAAAGTATCTTACCACGGCTCAGACACTTAGAAGTTCTACACGCTTCTGGCCATTTCCAGATAAATTACCTGGGTTCCACCGAGAAGATATTACTGGTGACGATGAAATATTACTAATGAGGGTGCAGGATGAGCTGGGTGACTGGAAAATATCTGATAAAGATCCCAGACTAATGCTCAAAAGGGATCCAATAGAAACTGATCAGGGTCCCTACTACCGCATGTACCCGGAAGGGATGATACATGAGTGGAATAAGGGAGATCCCATTCTCATGGCACGCTCCACTGAGGGACTAGATCTCAACAGGAATAATCCATCCGGTCCCTGGGATCAGGAATTCAAACAAGATGGTGCAGGGCCATTTCCACTCAGTGAACCTGAAACAAGGGCTATTGCTGATTTCTTCCGAGAACACACCAATATCTGTGGATTGCAATCATTTCACACATTCTCTGGTGTAATTTTAAGACCACTATCCTTTGTGGATGACACCTATTTCGAAAATCATGATCTTGAGGTATACCAGAATTTGGGTAAGATTGGAGAGGAATTAACGGGTTATCCCTGTGTCAATATCAACAAAGAGTTCAAATATGATCCCAAGAAAGATCTTCTGGGAGGATTTCTTGACTGGATATTTGAGCACAAAGGGATCTTCTCTTTCTCGACAGAACTATGGGATATGATTAAGGAAGCGGGAATAGAGGATAGAGATTTCATCAAATTTTTGATGTTTGAGCGTTCAGAGGAAGAAGAATTGAAATTACTGAAATGGAATGATGATGTTCTTGATGGTGAGGGTTTCACCAACTGGAACGAGTTCGAACATCCTCAACTTGGAAAAATAGAGGTGGGTGGATGGAAATTCAAATACACCTGGCAGAACCCCCCACTAGGAAAGGGATACCTGGAAAAAATTTGTCATGAAAATGCTCTCTTTGCATTTGCTCATGCAGCTGTCAATCCAAGAATTGTCTTTGGAGAACACAAGGTGGAGAAGATATCTGATAATACATATAATATTGCTATATCTCTACTCAATACTGGTTTTCTCCCAACCTATGTCTCCATGCAGGCATTACAAAGGAAGATCATTATTGATGGACAACTCGAAATAACTCTTGAGAATTGTGATATGGTCTCATCCAAGAAATACAAGATCAAAATACCACATCTCCAGGGTAGATCCAACAAACTTCGGAATAATATGTTCTTCCAGTTCAGTCCTGAGGATCAGAAATGGATATATGATTTCACTGTCACGGGTGAATCTGGTGCAAATATCACTCTGAAAGCTACAACTGAGAGAGCTGGAACTGCTAAATTAACTATTAATATCTAATCTAATGTTTATTGAAATGTCAACATAATAATAATGTAATTGAATAATCGCTCAGAGTAAGGCTAATTTGACTTCTTCAGTGTGTGCTAATGTATGTCTCACGATTATCTTAAAGTACTGATAAATCGTTAATATTTGTCCCATGGGATGTCTTCCGGATTTGTCAAAATCTTCTGGCTTGAGATTGTCGAGAAAATCAATCAATTCCTTTCTGTTCTTCTCCCACATTGTTTTTATTTGATCTGTATCTAGTCCTTGCATCTTTTTAGTTAATGCATCATTATAGCGATTCAGATCAAAATCTTCAGGAACTCCTCCTTTTCCAGCTACAATATATTTTATCTGAGTTGTTAATCCGCGTTCTGAATTTGCCAGATGCCGAAAAATTTCAATTGCACTCCATCCTCCCGATTTATTTTGAACTATTTTATTGAGTTGCTCCTCATTTAGACTTTCCATGAGTGCAATAGTCTCATTGTACGAGCTTTTTAATCCACGATATATTTCTTCCTTCATATTCAATTCAATTCCGTTGATAATTAATACCTTTTGGAATCCGAGTAATTAAATTATAGCAACAGTGTCGCCGGTATCAGTAAGAATTGAGTAATGCCCCTCGTCCTCCTGTTGTATCTGTGAGGAACCTGGAGCAAATAAATTAAATTTCACTTCCTTTCTTTTTCTCAATCTACCATTTGATTCAGATGAGACTACAATTTGAGCCATGTTTATACCATGCGAAGTATTATTGCTTACCTCCTCTAGACCCTTGGCTATTAATTGGATTTTCTCCTCAGCAGATAATTCTTTCTCAACGACAAGTATCCTATCATCCTTGACCCTTTGGATTACAAAATCAAAGAAATCTGCACTGTCTAGGTGAGAGATGCGGTTTTCAGTTATAAATTCTAATTGCATACTTATGACCTCCTATGCCACCGATGCGATCTTGGAATACAAGTCATCAATACCTTCGCCGGTTAGTGCAGATATTCCACATACAGTTAAATGTGGAAAGGTTGATCTGATTAGATCAGGATTTGAATTTTCCAGATCAGTCTTGTTCGCAACAATTATTGTCTTAGTCTTGTGCATCTCCAATGTTCCAAGGATTGTCAGGCTTACTTGATCAAAAGGAGGAAGGCAGGCATCCATGACAACAAGTGCCACATCAACATCCTTGAGGAATTTAATAGTAGATACTATTCCCCCAGTTGCCTCTTTTGCTCTCTGTATGGCTTCATCCTGAGATAGACCATGTTTCATGAATTCCCTATAATCTACTGACTGGGCAATGCCTGGTGTATCACACAGAGTCACATCAAGCTTTTTACTACCAACCTGAAAATCAACTTTTTCCAAAGTGGTTATTTCTGTGGTCTCATGTGGGATCTCAGAAATATCCGACATGGTATTTCCAGTGAAATCAACTGAAAATTTATTGGCAAGTGTTGATTTACCAGTGTTTGGCTCACCGACAAGTACAATATTAGCCGATTTTGTTTTATTCTTAAACAATCTCTCAAATAATGTCATAATCTCTACATAGAAAATATGAATAGTGAATATATATAAGTGAATAATACCTCGATTAGTTTGTGGTATTGTTGAACTATAATACATCTGTTTCGCATTATTGTATTGACTATGACAAAATCAGTTTTCTGTGCGGTCTGTAACAAGGAAATAACCGAGGTAGTAATCAGATGCCCATCTTGTGGGGCCACAAAATTCTCTTCATTCAGGGCTGAGAGTGAGAATATTTCCGACCCTGAATCCAATATCACAATTCAGATGCATGCAAGGGGATTATTCTCGATAAATCTCGAAGAATTAACCAAGAGACAGGATAAGAATGATCCAATCACAATAAAGGACCAAGAGGGCAAAGTAAGAATATTATTCAATCCAGACATTTAGTTAGATAATTTGATAAAAATATATCCTATTTCTATATTTTACGTCCTAATATTTAATAGCTTGAATAATTAAATATATTCAATGCCTGCATCTGTATTTGTTATCTCTGGTTCTCCTGGAACAGGTAAAACCTCAGTAACGGAAATAATAAAACAAGCAGGCTTCAACACGCTAAATATTTATGATTTCGCAAAAAAATATGGGGGTGTTGATACCTATGATATCGAGAGAGAGTCTTGGATCGTGGATACGGATGAGGTACACAATGCGCTAGCGATTTATCTTGCCGCAGCTGATGGTGTGTGGATTATAGAAGGCCATTATTCA
>DAOUUM010000321.1 GCA_030668165.1 Candidatus Heimdallarchaeota archaeon | reverse complement strand
TATTTTGATTTTTTTTGAATTTATTCTATATAATAACAATACTATGCTGTATTTTTTTAACAGAGTTTAGTGTTAAAAGGATCTTTTCTAGTTTTAACAATTTTTCCAATTGTGCTCTTGTAGTATTCAATTCTTTTGAGGGTCAGATCATATACCTCATCCCTTGACATAATATTCTGGGCAACATGATCATCAATAGCAGCTTGAGCCACTGCAGCTGCCTCTGTAGGCATGAGCAGGGGATCTACTGGGGTGGTAATGACCTTATCAGCTCTGAGTTCATCTTCAGGAACCATAGATGCGATTGCATGGGCAGCTGCTACTTTCATTCCCTTGGTGACTGTCTTTGCTCGTACATCAAGTACACCTCTGAATATACCAGGGAAACCAAGTACGTTATTAATTTGATTGGCATAATCTGAACGACCTGTTCCAACAATCATCGCTCCGGCCTCATGGGCCAATTTAGGATTGATCTCAGGTACTGGATTGGCAATGGCAAAAACTATTGCTTTCGATTCCATGGATCTAACCATATCCTGGGTAAACACATCGGCATTTGAAGCACCAATGAGAACATCAGCTCCTACTGTTGCCTCGGCAAGAGTTACGGATTCTTTGTTTGGGTTTATTCTCTGTGCTAATTCCTCTTTGTAGGGATCCATTGCACCTCTATCAGAATAAATCGAACCATTGCGGTCTATGGTTATTAAATTAGTACCTTTAACACCAGCATCCAGCAACATATGGGAGATGGCAATTCCGGAGGCTCCAGAACCATTCATAACAACTTTAACATCCCCTATATCCTTATCCACCACTTTCAAGGCGTTCAAAGTACCTGCAAGTGTGACCACTGCGGTTCCCCATTGATCGTCGTGGAAGACGGGGATGTCTAATTTTTTGTCTAAAACTCTCTCAATATAGAAACAGTCAGGCTTTCTGATATCTTCAAGATTAATTCCTGCAAAATTAGGGGCAATAGCCTCCACATACTCAATAAACTTATCTGGATCATGTTCAGGAATTATAAATGGAAATGCATCCACACCTCCGAGAGCCTTGAACAAAATGGATTTACCCTCCATGACAGGATACCCGGCCATGCCTATATCACCCAAACCAAGAATTCTAGTGCCATTGGAAGCAATTGCAATAGTATTTCCGATGTTTGTATAGTATCTCAGATTTGATGGTTCACGAGAAATAGCTGTACAAGCCTTTGCCACACCGGGGGAGTAGGCAAGTGTTAGATCTAGTGCGTTCGTTACCGGCGTTTTTGAGATGATCTCAATCTTGCCGTGTCCTGGAAAATTGTTGCGGTGGTATTCATACACATCCTCTTCTGTGTATTGTACCTTTTTTTCACCATCTGTGTTTTCAGTCATGGGTATCTGTTCGCTCGTGCCGAAGACGTTTATATTAAGATTATTTAAAAGATACATTTTTAGTGTAATAATAATTTATAGACTAAAAAAATTTCCCCAAAATAGTTAATTCCTCAAATTGTACATGGATTTTTGCTTTAGTCCATATATTTGCTTATTAAATTTGCTTATTTCGGGTATCAGAATTGCGATATTAACCAATTTTTTTATTCAATATCAATATTTACGCCAATATTCTCCAATTTGGCCTTGACTTTCAAGATACCATCTTCAAGCTTAGCACTCACACCATCTACTTTGATTCGTTCTATTAGGTGTATTTTTAGCGATATTTCATTCTTACCCATTACCTCTTCAAGGCCCTCCATGGTAGTGGCATCGAGAGCAATGGTATCTGGTTTGATTCTGAAATCAATCTCGGATTTATTCACACCAGGTAATATAAAATAGATCATTAGATCTTCTTCAACTACTTTTTGGAATACTTTCTTTTCATGATGCAATCCATGTTTTCCCATTTGATTTTGGAGCACATGAACTTTCTTTTTATCCAGCATTTCATCATCGATGTCTATATCAATCGTATATGATTTATCTGGATGGACACGTTTCTTCAGGATTTTCTTTTCCATATTATTTACACCTTGTTTTACTCAATGGATAATTTTCTCCAATTATCTCGTTTCACTACCTCATCCGATCTGATAATTAGCTTATCAACGGCAGAGATTAGTTGTGTAGAGGAGCTACTCAATTTTTCCAGAAGTGATCTGGATTTCAATGGATCTGTTTCTACCAGATTCTCAGCAATATTGTGAAAATAAGAAACTACAGATTCGAATTGAATCATGATCTCATTAAAAGATGAAAGGAGAAGAGATGAACCAATAGCAGATCTACTAAATATCATTTTATCCTGTATATTAAGTAATCCTCTCTCAGTTAATCGATGTAAGATGGGATAAACACTACCCTTCTCTGCCTTCCAGTGGGTGGATTTATCATTCATTTGATCCATCACCTCTGAGGCCTTAGTTGGCACCTCAGGAACACTGGTTAAAACCGGTAGTTCAACTGCGGATAGTGGTTTATCTTGATCTCTTATTATGTTGATCCACATAATGACACCTGTTTTTTGAACTCTAATTATATAACCTTTATTTCCTGAATTCAAAAATTAAACAAGTTTACATCTAAATTCAAATATGATCAGGATGATCAGAATATTAGAGCTCTAATTTTCCATGAGCTGGTAATTATTTTAATATGTGCTAGATTATAAATATTCCTATGATACTAGAAGAGTTTTATCACTACTATTAACAAGAATTAGACCTCTAATTAAATATTATCTTTCAAGCAATTTTCTAAGCTTCACATTTAATTGGACCGTTTTCAGAAACTGATACAATCTTAAACAAACCTATTCAGATAAGATCTGTATAATTTTGATGTTCATTTCCTGTTTCATCAAGAACTGTCCCGACATCAGATTTATCACTGAGGTCTGCGGATCTTACATTCTCTCCATCAGGCGTTTTAAGTCTTGACACGTTACTCCAACTCGATTGGAAGAATAACTCGCTAGCCACGACTATCATACTAGTAAATACTGTATTTATTACTAATAAGATTGACAGGACACCTTATTATAAGTGAATCTTAGTAAACTGAAAATCTTAATGAAAATGTACAACTTTACCTATCTTTGTTCATTAATTTGGTAACTGCCGCACACCCCCTTGATAATCTTTTAATGAAAAACTAAAAGTCGACCAATGATGAAACTTATTACCTCTCATCGAGGATACCATAAAAATGATGAATCAATCACAGAGAACACGATGAGTGCATTCAAAGCGGCTGAAGAACTCGGTGTGGATGCAATTGAACTTGATGTGCAACTGACAAGTGATAATAAGTGGGTAATCAATCATGGTTTCAAATATTTTACCAGATTGATCATGGAAACCTCATCTAAAGAGATGGTGGAGCTTGCCAAACAAAATAAGGTTGAATTAAATTTTCTTGAGGAGATCCTCGAAGCATTTCCTGAGATGATATTCAATATCGAATGCAAATCAAAAACCTTTGAAAGTGGAAAGAGATTGGCTACCTTATTATTCCAGCTCGATCGACTTCATAATTGTTCCATATCAAGTTTCACTCCAGATGTATTGAGAGGTGCCAGATCTTCATCTAAGGAGATCAGGTTAGCTTATATTGCCAATGTTTTTTTTAGACATTCCAAATGGATTAAATTACATGAAGAAATTAATCTCTTCTCCATCAATCCATTTTTTGGGTGTACCACAAATCGATTAATCAAACAGGCCCGGGAACGAGAATTGGAAGTACATTTCTGGTCAGTTAATTCTCAGAAAGATATCACAAAGTGTTTGAGAAAAGACATACAATCAATCATTACTGATTATCCAAACACTGCTCTTGAATTAAGAGAATCTTTGAACTAACCACCAATGGACTCAAGATAAATCAATTTTTATGTGCTGAACTCGTTAAGGTTATAAAAACACGCCATATACAACTACTTAGACAGATGAAACCATGGATTAAAAAATTACTAATTGTTATCTTATTTTTGCTAAAAATGAAAAAATCATAAACTGGTATCATCAAAGAATTGAAAAATGGGAAAAAAACAAAAAATATTATAAGTCTCAAATTTACG
>DAOUUM010000496.1 GCA_030668165.1 Candidatus Heimdallarchaeota archaeon | reverse complement strand
GGATTCTGCCACATCTTCAGATATCATGCAGTTATTCAAAAGAATGATCAGTGAGAATCCACAGATGTCCATGGTTCTGGTCACTCATTCACAGACAATTGCTAATCAATGTGATCGCATCATCCGTATAGAGAAAGGTGTGGTTGCATCTGACGAGGAGGTAAACTAAAATGGCACTATTTGCAAGCGAAACCCACGGTAATTTTACTGCCGGTGTACTTGTTGATTGGAATGATATAGATCGGGTCAACAAATTACAGAAAAATATGAAAAAGGCCTACAAGAAGAGGATCAAGGGTAAAAATATCAAAAATAATCGTATCAATACCTTTGCAGTCTCATCTGTTGCCTTCCAAAAAGATATAGGATCAGAGGAGAGGAAGCTCCTTGAAGATGAACTCCGCAAGAAATTCGGCGATTATTCCGCCCAAATGTTGGGTACATCCCAAAAATCAGGCAAGAAAGATGACGATACAATCTACAATGAGGTTTTCAAGTACTACTCAATGGATGAATTACTCAATAACCTCAAGAAACAGACTGATTTATCTATCAATAAGGTAGAACTCAAAATTGAACATTTGATTTCCTCTGCCTTTGTGGGTATCTGGGATCTGCATCATAATGATTCATCCCGTATAGTGCTCACAGATCGTATATTACAGATCCCAAATGGTGATAAGAACAAGGGTTTTGAGATCTCATCAATGATTGATGAATTAATCATCACCAACTTTGGACTTGATTTTCTACCATTCTCAGATAAACTCATCCATAACATGCAGATGCTATGTTTTGATCTCCATGCATTCATTAACAGACAGTTGACCAATGAGGACATTGATATGCACATGTTACCACTGATGAGAAATTTCATGGGTAGCTTATCTGGAATGCAAGAGACCCTGAAAATGCTGAGAAGACAGGTATTTCGAGTAAATGACATACTTGGTTCAACTGTTTCAGAGCTATCCAATGTTGTTTCCGATGATCTTGAGCACTGGTTGAACACCGAGATTTCAGACCTTGCTAAGTATTCAGATACTGAAGACAGGATTGATCTTCTTGAAAAGACAGTGGTTGATTTGAAGAATACCCTCAGAGCACTCATCATAAAAACGGAAGCACTTGATTGCAGGGATTGTCCCACTGAAATCGATACACTCCAGGAATTATTCAGAAGAGTTATCGAGATCAAATCTGAGGTATCGGCTCTTGATCTCTGGGTTCATCGTTTCGAGGATATCCCAAGTTTCACAACCATGGATGATGGTATTGCTTTTGAGAGGGTTGAGAATGAGGAATACTTTGCCCAGTCATCAGATGCTATCCTTGAGACAAGTAAATTGTTTAAGATGTACAACAGGGGTGAATCATCAGTTTATGTCCTTCGTGGGATAGATATGAATGTGAAGAAGGGAGAATTCGTGGTCATTCACGGACCCTCCGGATCTGGTAAAACTACACTACTCAATCTACTATCTGGGCTTGACGGTGCTGACCGAGGTGCAGTATTCTTCAATGGTGACAATATTTTGGATATGAGTGATCGCAAAAGAACCAAGATCAGAAGGGATCATTACTCATTCATCTTCCAGAGTTATGCACTAATCCCTCATCTCAATGCCTATGAGAATGTCAAGCTCCCACTAGAGTTATCCGGATTATCCAAGAAACTAAAGGAAGGTATCCTTGATCTGCTATCAGATGTGGGAATAGGCGAGTATGCCACTCACAAGCCTGCATTACTATCCGGTGGGCAGATGCAGAGATTGGGCATTGCCAGGGCATTGATTGCCAAACCAGATGTAATATTTGCAGATGAGCCAACTGGTGATCTTGATGAGGTTACGGGTGAGAAAATCATGCAATTGCTCAAAATGTATCATGAGGAAACTGGAATAACAATTGTTCTGGTCACCCATAACAAGGATTTCATCAAATATGGTGATCGCGATATCTATGTTAAAGATGGACAGATATCATAAATACATCCCATAAGTCATATAATCAATTAATTTTTCATCGAGTCATAACTTTAATTTTTTGAACTTAGATTGGATTTTAATATCTCATTGTGCATTTTTCTTTGACCTGTAGTTACCTGATTTTACTGATATAAAACTTGTTAATACTGCGAAAATTGTAATCATATAGCTGGGTCCTGGTGAATCAGATTCAATCGAAGTGTTTTCTGAATTAACAGGGCTTTCTGTGTTTTCTGAATTAACAGTATCTGTGGATAAGATAGCATCAAATTTGAGAAATACATCAACACTATAGTGATCTGAACCAGTAGAGGCAGGACCAGCATCTCCAGCAGTTGAATTGATCAGATCTCCAATGAAATATTGGTTTGTAATAATAAAATCAATTCTTGATTCAAAATCTGTATTTTGATGACCATAGGTATAACCAGCGGAATTTGGATTTAGATCTCGGTAAACATCCACAAAATTAT
>DAOUUM010000380.1 GCA_030668165.1 Candidatus Heimdallarchaeota archaeon | reverse complement strand
TTGCAGCTCAGTTATATGCCGAGTTCAAACAATTTTTCCCTGATAACCAGGTTGAATATTTTGTTTCTTTTTATGATTATTATCAACCAGAAGCATATATGCCCACCAAAGATCTGTATATCGCCAAGGATTTCAATATCAATGAGGAAATAGAGAAGCTAAGGAATTCCACCACCCGTTCTTTGGCAGAGAGAAAGGATGTAATTGTGGTGGCTTCAGTTTCCTGTATCTATAATGTGGGAATGCCTGAAACCTATAGAAATGCAAAATTAGAGCTAAATGTTGGGGAAAAAATAGATCGTGATGATTTCTTAAGACAGTTGATCGATATACAGTACACCAGAAATGAGATCGATTTTAAGCCAAAAACTTTCAGAGCCAAGGGTGAGAGAGTTGAGGTTAAACCCATTTACCAGGATGAGGGAATCAGGATTGAATTTTTCGGGGATGAGATCGATGCATTAACTGTATTTGATTCCACCACTGGTAACAAAATAGAGTCTTACAAAGAATTGACCATATTTCCTGCAACCCAGTACCTAACAAGAGAAAACATGTTGGAGGGAGCTATAACTGAGATTAGACACGATCTGGTGGAGAGACAGTCTGAATTTGAGAGCACTGGAAATCTAGTGGCTGCCGAACGAATCACCCAGCGTACCAATTATGATATAGAACAATTGGAACAGTTGGGATTCTGTTCAGGTATTGAGAATTATTCCAGGTATTTTGATGGAAGAATGCCAGGAGATCCACCTTACACTCTGATAGATCATTTTCCAGATGATTTCTTCTTGATAATTGATGAGTCACACCAAACCATTCCACAGATACATGGAATGCATGGAGGTGATTTTTCAAGAAAACAAAATCTTGTGGAGCATGGATTCAGATTACCCTCTGCTTATGATAATCGACCACTGCGATTTAAGGAATTTGAGAAGAAGATGTCAACCACACTTATGATGTCTGCAACCCCTGCTGATTATGAGATGAAAATTACCGAACAGGTGGTTGAGCAAATTATCAGACCAACTGGACTTTTGGACCCTAAAATTGAGGTCAGAAAGACAAAGAACCAGATTGATGATTTGTTGATGGAGATCAAGAATAGGATAGATATTGGTGAAAGAGTACTTGTAACAACTTTAACCAAGAGAATGGCTGAGGATCTAGCTGATTACTTCATCAGAATGGGGCTGAAATCCAGATACATGCATTCAGATATCGATACACTTGACAGAGTACAGATACTTAATGAACTGAGGCTGGGAGAGGTGGATGTTCTTGTCGGTATCAATCTTCTAAGAGAGGGCCTTGATCTGCCGGAGGTTAGCCTTGTGGCAATTCTAGATGCTGATAAACAGGGATTCTTGAGAAGTACAAGATCACTGATACAGATAATTGGAAGAGCAGCTCGAAATGTGAATGGTCAGGTATTATTGTACGCAAATACCATCTCAGATTCAATGAAACAGGCGATTACTGAGAATAACAGGCGAAGGAAAATACAACTCCGATACAATAAACAACATGGGATAACTCCCAAGACCATCGTTAAGGGAATATATTCTGTACTTGAAACTTTGAAATCTGTCAATAGGGCAGATTTGGATAAGTACAATATTCAGGATGAGATGGACACATCTGAAGTCCAGGCAATAATATTTGAATTAACTGAATTGATGAGAGAAGCTGCAGAGAATCTTGAGTTTGAGATCGCAGCAGAATTCAGAGATAAGATCAGAGAGCTAGAACAGGCCATGTTTATTGACAAAAACAACTGATCAGGAAAGATATTTTGGAGGTTCCTTGGTAGATATCCGATATTGATAAATTGTAACGTAAAGACGTTTTCCTAACTGTTCAGTACTATCAATACAATCCTCTATCAGTTGATCCAACACCTCAGCTAATCTGAACGCTTTATGATCCAAATCACTTTTGTATAACTTATCAAGGAACATATGATGGCTGATATCTGCCCTTTGTTCAATATCTGTCAGACCTGTAAGTTTAGGAACGTATTCTGAATTTTCCTCGAATAACTGACTTACCTCTTTCAAGATTGTTACTAGGAGAACTAACATCTCTTTTAGATGTTCAGTAATCCAATCTGGTAGTTTGTACAATGATTTGCGCAACCCTAGATGCTGCAATTTATCAATAATACTGGAAAGACTCTCGTAGACCAGCATTAATTCCTGCTTTCCAACTGATAGGAAAATTCCATCCAATAAGAGATTATAAACCAGTTCAGAATAACTGTCACTCCGATTGTACATCTGATTGAGGATCTCATCGGAATCATCACTCTCAAATGAATCTGATAATATCTCAATCTCTTGGATTAGATTATGAATAATGGTTTCAAAAAGATCGAATACCTTACCCTTCTGTACCAGATTATATAGTTCCCTTTTTTCTTTTTCCAAATCCTTTTTCATACTGCATAAACCTCCTCAACTGTGATTAATCCACTTGATTGTACCAGTTTCTTCAGTTTGGGAATGAATTTTTGGATAGCTATTGGATCATCTATGATCTCAATTATTATGGGTAGATCACCTATACCTCTTAAAATATGGGGTTTGTAATCTCTCTCACCGTATCCATGTATACACTGAATGATGGTTGAACCGAGGATTCCCTGTTTTTGACATTCATCCATGATAAGTTTACTCAGGTTGGTTCCTTTGATCTTAACATTCCCAGGAATTCTGATCAGGACTTTTAGCATTTTACGAAGTTCCATTAGATTAACCCCCTAACATAATACAGTGCCATTGATCTTCCAAAAAATCCACCTAGGAAAACCAAAAATAATGTGAGAACAAAGTTCCAGATCGCCAAATTATAGGAAGTATTTCCCAGGTTCATTGTCTCCACTACAAAAGTAGACATGGTGGTGAAGCTACCAAGGAACCCTGTTCCAAGTAGAATTACCCAGTTACTCTCAATTACATTAAAAGAATGAAGGGTAAAGAGAAATGCCAATAACAAGCTACCCAGTGTGTTTACTGATAATGTACCATAAGGCAAATATCCGGTATCCTTGAGCAAGCCTGAGATGTAGTATCTAGCCAAAGCACCAAGTAAGCCCCCTAGTGCGATTAATAATACTGGATGGATTCGATCAATCATATAAATAACATGAGAATGTATATATTTTGAATGTTTTTGAGACTCTTCAATTAAATAGTGACTACTCTGTGTAGTAAATTTTCAATTTGATTTTAGGTGGGTGGTAACGGTAGTCTGTATAAATACAATTTGCAGAAACATTGACAGGATGATGAAGGATCCAGAAATCAACCAGTTCACATGTTCAATAAGCACAAATATCTGTAAAATCCCCAATAACAGTCCATATATAGCAATAGCATGGTATAATGTGCTACCCATGAGTAACATCCCATATTTCTCATCAATAATGGTCTTGCTAGATACGCTTGGGTTGAGTAATCTTGTCACAATTACAATTTCAA
>DAOUUM010000040.1 GCA_030668165.1 Candidatus Heimdallarchaeota archaeon | reverse complement strand
CTAGTTCAACGTCAATATCCATTTTGCAATCTCCTAAATTATGTAATTGCGGTGTCTTTTTCGGGTTTTCTATATTCCCAGCCAAGACTAGGGATCAGAAACCTCTGAGTTCCTAAGAACGGGGCTCTTCCGACCTCTATATCTTTTGTTAATACTTAGTTAATAAACAATTAGTAGTAGTACTTTGTTATTAGTATATTAATTATAGTTTGTTTAAGCAATTGTACAAATTATTGGATATATTATGCCAAAAATACTATTCTTTCAGCAAAAAGTGAATAATTGTAAAATATTCACTTTTGGTAAAATATTTTCATACATTACGCTTCAGTTTTAGGTATTATTATGCAACTTTTTTAGAGAATGTCAATCATCATTTATTTGGGTTATTTCCTTTTGTAGTGGCTTGAACTTGAAATATAATACACTCGTGATATCTTTTTCTTTGTATTGTCAGGTTGAGAATTCCCCAATTCTGTTTAATGTTGATTGCACAGATTCGATGCTATGAGCGATCTTACGAGTATTATGTACGGTTGAACAATTGTGCATCCATATTTCTAATTACTGAATAGATTTACTATTCCTAGTATGTTGCGGTTACTACCCAAGCATGCATTTTCAATCCATAGTGAGGAGGATGGCTGGATACTGATTTGGTATCTGGTGCATTTGTTTAGGTGCTAAAGTACCCCAAGGGTACTGTTTAATTGCGAAGATCTGGGATAGTTGTTAGATTGCCATTCCTGGTCTCTGATATTCATGTAATTTAAAGCAGAGAGCATTAAACTCATCGTGGACCTTGTCCAGATAATGACAAATCCCGGGATATTTCAATTATTTTCTCTCACTGATTGGGTGATTCGAAGTAACTAATCACAGATTCTGATCCTCTTATCCAGGGAGTGGATCCGAAATTAAGATTTGTATAGTATTATGTATACATTGTGTACATTTATGTATAGTATTGCTAGAACATAGTCTAGACAATCACCTAATGACCAATAATACCCCATTTCAGCCTGTTTATCTGCATCTTTGAAGCAATTGATAAATAATATAACTCGAAATCGATTCAAGCATATATCATGTCATAGGATTTGATAGTTCAATATATTGAGTAATCTATATCAAGTACTATACATTTTTGATATATACTATACAGTCACAATAATCTACTATACGTTTTCATTGAATCGTACTATACGTTGCCTGAGATCCCATTTGACCCAGCCACCGTTATTATAGGTTACCTCTTGACAAATAACCAATCATAAATTAATTACCCCCGGAAATCCATATTTTCCCATAAGCCGATAGAAATAACTGAGACCCAGTCCCAAGCCTTACAACTGATGATTATAATCTCAAAAGCAACTATTTTATCAACAGGAATTATTTTAATATTTTCAGATAATAACCCTCTAGCATCCAAAAATTTATATTTTCAGCACATATAAAGTCCACCCATGTATGACTCACCACAACCGAACACCCCGATGACACCATTCCCCCAATCATGTTAGATAGGCTCAACAAAAAAATCAATTTCTGAGCCTAATCTTAATTGACATAGATTGCAAAAATTATGAAGATAATCGAATCACTTTTCATATTCGACAACAATCCCAATATGCAATCATAATGACGATATGTGTTATTTGTCAACAAGCGGCTAGTATTGAGCAACCAATGTTCTGTGAACATTGCAATTTATACATTGCACAGATCCAAAATGATGTGTACCTTGGTAGTTTCAGGATTAATTGTCCCAAATGCAATGCCCCCATTAGTGGGGTTGATACCAGTTGCGGTGCATGTGGAAAGGAGATAACCCTGCAGAATTACGGTAGAATTAGTGAGGATTCCCCACATCCGCGTGATATCGTGTTGGACGATAAATTGACCATGAGTGTGATGAGTGATGAGATGATGGCCAAACAGATGTTCGAACTGATGGGAATCGAATCCCTCTCCCCTGAGGAACAGGCCAGCGTGTTATCCAAAATAGGATTGGACAAGATGCATCCATTA
Organism: Candidatus Heimdallarchaeota archaeon; assembly: GCA_030668165.1. Lineage (GTDB taxonomy): Archaea > Asgardarchaeota > Heimdallarchaeia > Heimdallarchaeales > Kariarchaeaceae > JAJRQD01. Next base: position 11,130 of record DAOUUM010000040.1, on the reverse strand, counting down.
AGTGCAGAGTATGATTTCAAGGAGGCACAGACCATACTTGAACTAGCTGTCAAATTGGCCCAAAAATCCCACAGTAAATGGGTTGAGCAGCTGGCAATATTTAGACTGGCAAAATTACGCATCAGGCAGGGTAGACTCACCGAGATACAATCACTTCTTTTTGATATGTACCAGGGATATTCTGAGGAGACTGTTACAGATAGATTGCGCAAGACCGAAATTCTTGCAAATTTTGCTCTGGTGAATAGATTGGCCGGAAATATAGTAATTGCAGATCATGCAATTTACAGATGTAACAATAATCTGCAATCCATATTCAAAGAAATCCTGCCTGAGTTGGACAGTTACGATGGAGAAAGGAACAGCGAGTTTCCCAGGGTGGATATGGTTGCAGATATCATCTCTGTGCTGGCAGATGAGGCGATTGTTCAGGGACCCCATGATAAATTAAGCTTACCAGATGTTGTACTGGATAAATTACTGCAACTGGATAATATGTTGGATATTTTAGCACAGATAACTGACAAGAGCACTCCAATGTTATTCTATCCCCAATTACAGGAATATATACGATTGATAAACGGTTTGTACTGGTATGGGGAGGTGCTACTGCAGAACAATGGTCCCAAAAGACAGGTACTACTGGAGAATTCATTCATCAGGGTGATGCAGTGGTTGGAATTTGTACCAGTGGAGAACTGGATGGGACTGAAATTATCCAGATTACTCGAGGCATACACCAGAGCTGATGATTGGAGTGAGAGAATCGATGCCAATCAGTTAAAGATAGATCTTCTTGCTTCAAGTAGCAAGGATTACCTACCCCACATGCATTTCATGATAGCACAAGCAGAGAAAAATGTAGGTAAACTGGATTTTGCTCTGGGAAATATACAAAAGATTTTGCAGCTGGGAAACCTTGTTGAGGATACACTGAGAGCATTATCAGAGAGAATGCAATGGAACCTGCAACTTGAGAGCATTGGCATTCTCACCGGAGTCAAAAGTATTGAGAGTAGGATCAAATTCCCAGTCACCATCCAATTAAATGAGATCAGAAGTGTTACCGAACCCGAGACCTATCTGCGAGAAAGGTTCAAAAACCCTGTCTTGCGGCTATCCTTTGATCCCAATCAACCCATAGTTGAATCAGGTATTGCTATCTTTGGTGAGATTTTATCTGAACTGATAGAATTCCAGGAGGAGATCACCCATGTGGGAGACCACAAATACGATGATCCGATATGGAGTTCCCCAGCAGATAAGAAGGGAATGATTGTCAAGGGAATCAGACTGGATATACTAATTCTCTCAGGAATTATTAGGGAGGATATCGTTCACCTGCTATTTGAGGGAAAGAAACAGTCCAAGAGGACAGTTAATGATATTACCTATCTGGATTCCCCTTCATTACTTGTACTGAAGGGAATCATTTCACATAACTCGGTGGAGGAGCAAGAGGTGATCCAGATGCTAATTGATCTGATGGCAAAGAACCCAGATGTTGAACCCATGATTGGATACACCTTGAAGAAGTAAACAGATTATTCCAATAATAATTGTTATCAGATTACTTGACAGGAATTTATATCCAAATTTGTTCAATTACACTGAATCACAATGAGTGCCCATATTCTACGAAAATCATCACTCTGGGTGATTATTTTTTATTATATTGTGATTATTATGATCTTTTTCTATTAAATACCTTAATAAGGATGTTAGGGTTAATAGTAGTAAGAAGGGGCATTTCCGCCGGTCAAACGCGTAACCACCCCATTCTCCTAGTGAGAAAAATTGACCTGCACACGTCCTCGAAAACCGAATAGGATCGATTTTAATCGATCGAGTCCCTATCAGCCCAGCCAGAAACCCGCATTTCGGTCTCACATCAATTTTTTGTGAGAAGTTGGATGTTTTAATCCCCCTTCTATCTTTTTTTTCTTATTTATATGTTATTTCAAGGGTGTTTGAGAGATTTTCAAGCATATCGGTGACTAATTTATCCAGATCAAAATCAGGTAGCCAATTCCAATCGCGTCTTGCGTTACTATCATCAAGGGATTTTGGCCATGTGCCAGCAATCTCCTGCCGGTAATCTGGTTCATAACTTATCTCAAAATCTGGCAAGTGCTTTTTGATTGATGAGGCCAGCTCAGCAGGATTAAAACTTATACCCGCAATGTTGTAGGTACGCTGGGTCAGTTTTTCCTCCTCTGCCTCAAGTAATTGGATGGTCCCCTTGAGACAATCTGGCATGTACATCATGGGTAGGGTGGCATCTGCATTCAGAAAACTGGTATAGCGCATCTGTTTCAAGGCATCATGAAAGATTGCTATGGCATAATCAGTGGTTCCACCACCTGGAGGAGCCTCAGAGGAAATTATTCCTGGATAACGCAGTGATCTGAAATCAACACCCCATTTGTGATTATAATACTCACCCAGTAGCTCAAGATAGACCTTTGATACGCCATAAATTGTGGTGGGACGCATGGTAGTAAAATCAGGTGTATTTTCCTGTGGTGTGCTGGGACCAAATGCAGCAATTGAGCTTGGTGTCAGAATCCTTAGATTATTCAACCGGGCCAGCTCAATTGCATTCTCAAATCCCCGTATATTCACATCCATGGCAAGGTGAGGGTTTTTCTCACCTGTGGCAGATAAGACACTAGCATTGTGGATCAGCCAGTCAATCTCCTGTTCTTTAATCAGACTGGAGAACCCTTCTTTGTCCAGGACATTCAGGATATGATAGGGACCATCATCACCGTCATTTTTTCGAATATCTGATGCGATCACATTTTCCTTCCCATATTTGGATCGAAGTTGCTGGGTCAATTCTGTGCCTATCTGGCCTAAACTTCCTGTAATTAATATTCGAGTCATGGTATACCACTGAGGCTATGATTCGAACTAATAACAGTGTTTGATATACTTTTTTTTTGTTAGTGTTTTAATTTGCTTTTATTTAACAAATTAAGAAAAAAGGTCCCTATAAGATAGCTGTTAGAGAGATTGTTTGATCACGAATGATCAAATACTATCTTATAGGTTGATTAGATTTCATGAATAAATTCACGAAGTCTGATCAGGTGGTTACGTTAGATAACAAGATCATCTTTTTAGAATCTTATATATAGTTCTATGTTACCAAGATATTACATTGCATATGCTAATCGCGCTTTTTTTCCAATTGACTAGATAATAATCCATAGGTTTTGGCTAGAAGCCTCTAATTCTGCAATTTCAGGAGATTTTACCTCACATATGAAATTGTAATTTGTATGGCTCTCACTCTCGTCAAGGGCGCGAGTAATAATAATTTCAGAATTTTATAAATCAAATTATTCTATTGATTATGATGACAAGAAAGTTATTAGCAGAGAAATACAAATTCATCACGCAACAAAATATAATAGATAAAAATGCAATTAGGCCAATGATAACATTTTCAAAGGACTCTGTTTTATTATCCAAGATCAGTACCTTGTCCAGGGATACCGTGGAAAAATTGGAGAGAAGTGGTATTTATGATAATATTCAGTTGGAGGAGGCAAGAGAACAAGTGATCCAGCACCTGGGTATCTTGGAAAATGACATTGATTCCATACTGGATGGGGTGAAGAGGATACAGTTGAAAAATTCAGATCTACCAGTCCTATCACTTGATCTGCCGGACAACTATGCGCTGATGGCCATAGCATCAGATAATGAAAATAATTGTCTTGTCATATTATGGAAGCATTTCTTATTTTCATGGAGTAATCCAATAAATCAGGGATGGGCAGTGGTAAAAAATATCTTTGATAATATTTACAACAAACAGGATAGGCCTGAGTTGATAACCTCCATCTCATCGATAAAGGATTTACCCCACTGGTTAATGGGAGCATCGGATTTATCCATTTATCTCACCGGACTTAGTCCCCTGGAAGAGATAGATAAACAGGCCAAAAGATTTGGATATTTAAGTGAAGACAATGTTTTTTCTGCTGAGAAAAGGGCAGAAACTACCGTGCTTCAGCTAGCTTTTCTTATTGAATTAAGTAGGTATATGAGTGAAAAATATAATAATTTATTCAGTTGATCTCTTTTTCCTGATTACTCTCTTACCTAGGAATTCCCAGAGATCCACTTCATCACCGGATTCGAGTGATCCACCAATACTTTCATAATCGGGAATTAAGGTTTCAAATACTTCGAATGTTTCCTTATCCATAAGTTGAACTGTATCAGGACTAGTTGATAATATCTGGGCAATTTTCTTGAGGATGATTGGTTTCTTCAATTTATCATCACCTGGCATGACAAGACTCTTTGATTTGCCAGTTATAATATTCTCTACACTCATTCTTACCTTGGCATGTCCATGCTTTCCTGATTTGGATTTGTCTGTTGATTTTACAACAAATACCTCTGCATCATATACTATGTGGTTACCTACTTTTACCTGTGTTGCTTTGACAGGTTGTGTATCACTTTCTACCATCTGTAATCCTATTTCACATTAACGATTAAAGACATTTTCTCTACTGTTCTTGTTAAAAGGAATTCTTATCGTCTATTTTTGTGGTTTATCTGATATTAATCAATAAATCCGGGAATTAGGACCCCAAGATGTTTTGTATTGTTATTTCCAACCAATATTGAATACTTGTGAGAACTGAACGCGTAAATAATGTCCCAAGTTCTAAACCTTATTAATCAGTTAATCTCTTAATAGAATACAGAATAAAGTAAAACAGGTAATTGATTATGACTAAATATGGTTCTTCAGCAATTAGAGATCCTGTGCATTCATACATACCAATAACTCCAGAAGAGGGTAAAGTTATAGATTCACCCTTTTTGCAGAGGATGAGATGGATATCTCAATTATCAGGAGTGAGATTGGTATTCCCAGGAGCACAGCACACTCGGTTAGCCCATGTATTGGGAGTTATGCATCTGGGAGGTAAATATGCGGAACAAGTCTTTGCGGACTATGATGACAAGGATTTCAGGGTACAGGTGGCCAGATTGGGGGGACTCCTCCATGATGTTGGACACGGTGCCTTCAGCCATGCCTATGATGACACTGTATACCAATCATTATATCCCGGAAACAGACATGGACATGATACCCACCGGATCAAGATGATTCACAGTGAATACCTCAAACCCTACATCCAGGATTGTGGTGTGGAACCCAAGGATCTTGTTGATCTATGGGAGGGTAAGGATCGGGTTATGCAGGCAATCACGCAGGGAGCAATGGGTGCAGATAGGATGGATTTTATGTTGAGAGATGCTTATTTTTCAGGTACCACTCATTTTGGTTCAATTGCATCAAATAGAATTATTCGCAAATAACTAGTCTCAGAACATAATGGAGTTCCATCTCTTCATTACCATCTCAAAGTTCTTGATGATATATTTCAATCACTACTGGGTAGGTTTTACATGTACAGAGGGGTATATTTCCACAAGGCATCAGCAGCTGCAGATATCCTGATAAGACATATGCTGGATGCTGCAAAGGAGGAACTCAAACTGGTGGAACGTACCAAGGATCTGTCTCAATACCAGTGGATCAATGAGTACACTGTGGTCGGTGAGATCATGGGTGGCAGTGATGAGAAACTTGGACTTGCAAAAGAGTACTGTTCCCGTTTGCTTCAGAGAGATCTGCCAAAACTCGTATGGGAGACAACACTGCAGGAAAAACAGGTCACCACAATCAGTGGAAATCTTGAGAAAGATGCCCGTCAGATCGCCCATGGAAGATTCATCAATAATATTTTAGAAGAGGCAAAACGCAAAGGTAAGCCAGAACCCAAATTCTATGTGACCAACACTTATCCCATGAGTACCATTGATTACAATGAATTCGATGTGGGTAATATCTATATCTATGACAAAAACAAATCACTGGACAAGGGATTGCATTCTTACACCCTGCTGGAGGCAATTCAACAGACCAACTATTTCAGCTCATTTTTATCACAGGTCAATACCGGAAGAGAACGATATGTGATAATCCGAGTGTTCACAGATGCTGAGGATGCCAAATGGATCCGAAAACATCAGGATGGAAGAGCAATCAAAAATGAAGGACCAAAACTGGAAGAAACCTCATACTAGATAATTGAGGTCTCAAAGTTCAAAATAAAGACAGTTCAATATATTATAAGATATATAAAAAATGACAACTATTATTCGACGAAACCTATCTCTATCTTTATATAACGCGGAGAGTTGGTTAGAATGCTCTTAGAACGAGAAAGTTAAGCCTTTTAACGTTTATACCTGTACTTAAATGCGCGAGCTCTAGGGAACGTATAATTGTTGGCACTTTGATGCCGACCATAGTTGTTAGGGAAACACCGAGAATCATCCGAACCTCGATTTTCTAAGAGCTTTTTTTTATCTAAAATTTTTGTGAGGCTCACAATATCAGCTTGATTTCATATTCACTTTTTGTCGTATAGTGGCGATTATCTGCAAATCATCGATTTTCATTGAGAATCCATATCTGAAATTATCAAAATTAATTATTTGCGTTTTCTTAAAATTGTGGCTGTTATAAATAGAGAAAATATACCTACATACAACTCAAAGCCAGGAATAGTGAGATCTCCCAGTAAATTATTTGGACTTCCTCCTTCCTCATAGGAGTTTGTAAAAGTGGTAATCTTCTCCGCATCCTCTAGAATAACTGTTAGGGTGTAATCGACATTTACCTTGGTAACAAGACTTCTTGCATAGTCAATATAGATCTCCAACAGACAATCAAGTTTCATCTCCCATTCCCTACCATCAGCGAGATTGCCAATTAATGTGGTGGCATTATCATAGGTAATTGAGAGGGTTCCGGCAACTGAGTCGCTTATCATTTCTAAATTAGGAAAGGGGGTATCATCATCATTAGACATCCTATATGCATCTGGATTGCTGTTAGCAAAATATCCAACCGTGTAATCCTCACCACCATTGTCATCATCAGGTGCGTCATTTGCATATTCAGGTGCTGAGAAATCCATATATTCCTCTGGATCGAATTCCTTTGTTTCAAAATCCAAAAACATTACCATATACGGCGTAGTATACCTCCCCCAAAAGTCAACTTCAGAATCCACAAGAGCTGTACTTTCATCACTGTATGTTTCTTTAACTGAGACTGTTTTATTATCACTCTTGATCTCAACTACCTCAACATTCACTGATTCTTTCATATCTGCATTGGGATTTGAATAATTAGTACCATTAATCTCTACCGTTTCCAGATACTCAAAATTGAAATCAAATGAATCTCCAACACTGATAGCCAAAGTGGGAGATGCACCAACTGCTGAGCTGCTTCCAAGCATAAGCAATAGCATCAAATTCAGAATCTTAATTTTTATTTTCATAGCTAAATTATTTAGAAGAGAGATTTAATAAATTTATTTCAATAATAAAAGAATATTGCACCCATTGTATAATTTAGTACCATGATAAAATGATTTTTTACTCTTATATTTCATGATAATTGTGGTATTTAGTGTATATAAACTACTATCAATACAAATTTACTGTATTCTTGTTTTCACTATAATAACTATAAGATCCAAAATGCATATGTTGTGTTAATGTTGATTTAATTAGCAACTGTACCTACCACAGACAGCAATTCTGAGGACCCTATACATTATAGATCTTATCAATTTTATAATATGCGTCTTTTATAGAATGGATAACTTCAACATTATCGGGAAAACCATCTGGAAAATATTTGCTTATTACACCGGCATCCCGGTTCCAGGGTTGATCCATTAGAAAAACATATTCACAGACAGTTGAGGCATCAGCTACATTCAGGAGGTGATCATCAACAAAAACCCTTGCCCCTATAGATTCAAGGATCTGATGCTTCCGACCATAATTACTGCTGCTGTGTTCTGCAAAGTGAATCTGTCTTATATCATCAGAAAAATAATTACTAATCATGTTGTATGCTGCCTTCTTGGCATCATCACCAAACCTCGAGGTTATGAGATCAATCCGGATGTTTGGTCCCAGGGATTTGATTTTTGGCAAATACTCCAACGCATCTTCTCTGGGCACTATTCCCTGGAATTCCTCGGTTTGATAAAATTCCAGGAGATATTCTATTGTTTGTTCTTTTGTTATCCCATAGGCACTGTGAAAATCAAACTCTATAAAATCTTCCTTAGAGAAATTAGAATTGAATTTAGTATTGAAAAAATCGAATAATGCCTGACCAACGTCAATTATTACCTCATCCACATCAAAACCGATAACAAATTCCACAAATTTACCTAGTAGACATTATTTGAAAAGATTTTCTCATTGGGATACCTAATCGAACACAGCAGTTATACAAAATTTAATTATTGGACATGTTCACAATAAATTATGCAAAAACCCTATCGTCGTTGTGTAATGGGAGGTACCTTTGATCGATTGCATCAAGCCCATGAATCACTGTTACACACAGCAGCCATGATGGCAGAGGAGGTTTTTGTTGGAGTGGTATCCGAGGAACTGGGTAAAAAAATATTCAAGAACAAGGATCATGCAGATTTGATTGAATCCTATGATATGCGATCAGATGCAGTGAGACAATACACCTCACAGTACTGTGATAAACTGGAGGTGGAGCCCCTCTATGATCCTTGGGGACCTGCACCAATGGACAAGATAGCAGATCTGATAGTAGTCAGTTTTGAGACCAGAAAAAGTGCACACAAAATAAATGAAATGCGAAGAGATAATGGATTGGAAACTCTCGATGTGGTTATCATTCCATGGTCATATGATGATAATGGAGATCTGATATCATCTTCCAGAATACGTGCTTCTGAATCTAGTTAATTACTCACAAAACAAACATTGGGGATTTGATCGGTACAAATTATTTGGAACATCAATTGGGGTGTAGGTACGATGCTCACAAAAGTAAAAATATATTAGGCCACCACGTTTGTTACTGATATTATGAATTGATCCCTGGGAACTGATACTGTCAAATTCATCGGAATGTAAACGAATAAGTTCATCGTGTGTGTAGTGATGATCAAGCACAACTGCTATAGATGTCTCCCAAGACCAGTGTATCTTAACCTTATCATCAAGGAAGTTAGCTGATTGTGCCAGATCCATCATATCCACAGGAAGGTCGGTTGATATTGCCATGGAAAATATTATGCATTACTAACAAATAAAGTCTTAGACTGTGTGTTGTAAGTGAATAATAAAAGAACAGCCCTTGTAATATCTTAATTTATCTAATTATTACAAAGTAAGCTAGCTGGATTAATTTCTAGATGATTTCTGTAATTCAAAGTAATATTTAAGATAAACAAAATCAATCGTTGATTAGATAAATATAGAAGGTAAAGACAATGGTTGATCTAGACAAATCTATAAGCGTAGCACGCAAATCAGGTAAGACTTCATTGGGTGTTAAATCTGCAATTGAAGCAGCCAAACTGGGTAATGCCAAGGCAATCATTATTGCAGCAAATGCACCCACAGATATGAAAGAAGATGTTGAATATTACAGCAAACTCTCAGGAGTTCCAATTATTGAGTATCCAAGAACCTCACAGGATCTTGGAACAACAGTTGGACGTCCACATTTAACCGCATTCATCACTGTATTCAACGCTGGTGACTCAGATATATTACAAGCAATTCCAAATTAACGCCATACACGCTTAAATTTTGAATGCCCACATATTTCACATTCAATTGTAGTTAAATGAAGGTTTCATTTTTTTTCGTAGAATTGGATTACTTCATTCATTGGTCTACTAGCTCCTGACATTTTATTTTACTTACAGTATTGATGAATGATATCAAGAGGTAACTCTCTTACGCGTTGTTTCCACACTAGCCAGACGTCACCGTCACCTTTTGAGTCTCCTCTAAGGTTTTTCTAGCATGTTGTCCCGGGGGACGATTACTATGTCCTGCTTCTCCGTTTCCTAACTTCTCAGAAGACAGGGTTTCCGCGCTTACCGACAGATCATGTTGAAACCAATTACTTAGTTTCGTGTCAGTTTGTCCCACAGGGACAGGACTTCCCCGAAGGGCATTCGGCCTGTATCTAACTTTTCCGTTCCTCTTCTTGGAAGAGACTACAGGTAGATACTGTCCTAGTCCATTCTTACCAATTTTAGAAAATTGGGTAAGCTTGAAATTTCTTATTAGCCTTTTGGCTATGTTGATTGCTCCATTTTCATCTGCATTTCCCTGCCATGTGCAGTTATTACAGATAAAATGGGATTGTTTTGGTCTTGTGCCTCTAGTATTACATTTCCAGCAAGTTTTTGAAGTCCAAGCCTCATTTACCACCAGCATTCGTTTTTCGAATCCCAGTAGACTCATCTTGTTCTCCAGCATGGATGTGAATCTGAAGAATGACCATTTGTGAATACGTTTTCTATGTGCCTTGTTACCGTTTCCTCGCATGGCATTCCTTCGAATACCCTTGAGTTTACCTAAGCTAACATAGATATCGTATTTATTGGATAATGCCCTGATATAATCAGAAATTTGAAGAATTAATAATCGATCAATCTCTAATTTGAGATTATATCGAGTATTTCTTAATTCCCTTAGTTTCTTTAGTATACCATCAGCAGATTTATCCCAGTTGTTTTCAAGTTTCTTGATTAATGAGAGCGAGTGAAGTAGATTACTAATAATTTTGATTTCCTTGTAGTAATCAGATAATTGAGTTTTATCAGATTTATTCTTGTTATTCTTTGAATTTAGTTTCTTGATTTGTAGGTTTAGATTTCCCTTGACACTCTTGAGTTCATTATACACTCTATCATTGAGAATTAAAATGGATTTCAGATTAGCAGAATTGATATCCTTGATTAATCCACTTAGATGAGTTAATCCCTGTCTAGATTGATCAAGATTCATACTAGTAATCTTAGATAATTTGGATATCTTGATATCAAAATTATTATGTAATTCCTCAACCAGTCTGATTTCTTTGATTCTCTGTAGTTGTCTGACTCGCCAATCAACCTTCAAGTAGGATTTATTGATCTCATCCGATACCTTGAATATTCTTGATTTGGAAATTCCCTTAGCAGTGACAAGTGAGGTACTTGCAGCAATATTAAT
>DAOUUM010000028.1 GCA_030668165.1 Candidatus Heimdallarchaeota archaeon | reverse complement strand
GATAAGTATTGGCCTCCATTACCTTCTTCAGGAGCCACAGTGAGATAAGAAATAGAAACCAACCAATTAATTTGTAAATCACACCAAACATCAACCATTGATTTCTATAATCCAAAGCCGCTGCGGGGAATATCAAAATCATAAAGGAGGATAGAAGTAGTACAATTATAGAATCTTTTTTGGACTGTCCTTCCTGAAAATTACCCTTCATTCTTTCTATTGCCAATTCAGGATTGGTCTTAAATAACCAAATAGCAAAAGATATTGCGACAATCTCCACAGATGCAATTAATAGCCAGGCATCAAGCCAGAACCAATCATCTGCAGGCCAGTGCAGTATTAGGGCAAATACAGGTGGGAGAAACGCCAATCTCAGTACAATATTAATTTTCATCTTGCTAGGTAGGATTATCTCACTCATAATAATCAGCTTATCGAATAGTGAGTATTATTCGTTTATTTGGATATCTATAGAATTGGTATCTTTTATGATGAATTGATACATAATTGTAAATTAATTATTTATATAAAATTTGATAATCTATTTAATTTGTTTTATAGGGTTTTTAAAATTTCTTTTGCTTCTTCAATACCCTTTTTGACCTTTTCGAGAGAAACCTGGTAGGCTTCTTTCTCATCTTCAGTCAGGTCAATCTGAAGGATTTTGTCCACACCATTCTTATTCAATACAACAGGTGCACCTGCATAGACATCGGAGAATCCATACTCACCATCGAAATACGCAATTACTGGAAGTATTCTGTTCTGATTCTTCAAAATGGCCTCTACCATCTCAGCAACTGCATAACCGGGTGCATAATATGCTGATCCGGTCTTGAGCAGAGCTACGATCTCTCCACCACCTTTTCGGGTTCTTGTTGCAATGGCATCTATCTTGTCCTGGGGTAGGAATTCACTTAGTGGTACTCCACCGACACTGGTTAATCGGGTTAGAGGTACCATAGAATCACCATGACCACCGAGTACCATAGCACGGATATCTTTAACAGAAACGTTTGCCTCCATTGCGATGAATGCTCTGTATCGTGCGGTGTCGAGTATACCGGCCATTCCGAACACCTTCTTCTTGTCTATTCCCATGATGCCTGATGCAACATATGTCAAAACATCAACTGGGTTGGCTACATAGATTATGAATGCATCGGGTGCATGCTGTTTAACATTGTTCATAACCTCGGTACAGATTTTTAGATTAACCTTCAAAAGGTCCATTCTGTCCATTCCAGGCTTCCTTGGCATTCCAGCCGTGACCACAACAATTTGTGCTCCTGCTATATCAGCATAGTCATTACTTCCATAAACATGTGTGTCTGATCCAATAATTGGAGTAGTCTCACGCATGTCAAGGCCTTTGCCTTTTGGCATGTCTTCGATAATATCTACTATTACAACTTCATTAGCCAATTCTTTGCTAGTGAGTGCAAAAGCTGTAATCTCACCGACATATCCAGCACCAATTACTGCTACTTTTGTCTTTGTCATTCTGATTATTTCCTTTTAACGTTGTTTGACAACAATCGTATAAATTCGAGAAAATGCCCCGATTAAAAATTAATTGCATGGAAGTCTCCCAAAAAAAGTAAAATTTTCTGATATTTTTATCAAAATTAGAATAATTCAGTTTCATTAAGGCGAAATATTATGATAGTTTTCAGTTAGATGCACAATATTGATTGGTTAATTAAGCTAACAATTACTATAGAAAAATGTCACAAGTATGTAAAATTTATGTTGAATAAATTGGAATACCTTGCTAAGATCTAGGCTATAAACAATAACATAGAAATTGACAGGTTTGAATCAGAAAATTAAGGTGTAATTTAAAATGCAGACCACAAATTTAGCCATAGCAAAAATTGACACCAAGACCGCAATAGCAGGGTCATTTGTCTCAATAAAATACACACTGGATATCTTGCACCCAATCGATGATACAGGATTTATCAAAATTGTATTTAGAATCGTTTCTGATTTTGCTTATCCACAATTTGATGATCCAAGTGGAGATAACTACTGGAGTGTTTCCACTACGGGAGATTGCACACTGGATCTGCGATGGGATACGAAAGGTCACACTCGTCCATGGGGAAAATCACTTTATCTGAAAGTGATGGGGGGATATCTTGACCAGGGAGATACTGTTACAATAATTTTTGGAGATCAATCAGAAGGTTCTCGTGGATGGGAATTGCAAACATTCTGTGAGGATACCTTTGAATTCAAAACATTTATTGATCACATCGCAACTTACCAATTCACTGAGATTGAACAATCTCCTGTATTGAAAATAGTTCCTGGTGAACCTGTGAAAGCGGTATGTTTGGCACCATCTCAAATCGAAGAAAATACTGAATTTAATTATTATATGAAACTCGAGGACTACTGGGGTAATCCTGTAGAAAAGGTAAAAATACTAAGGCATCAGGGTTTTGGAGATGGGGGTAAAATTAAAACTATTTCAATAACTGATGAGAAAACAGGTTTATCAGCCCAAAGTAATCCAATCTCAGTTGTTAAGTCCATTGATGACACGTTGAAACATTACTGGGGAGATTTCCATGGTCAAACTGAAGAATCAGTAGGAACAAATACAATTGATGATTATTTTGCATTTGCCAGGGATTATGCTATGCTTGATATTTGTGGGCATCAGGCAAATGATTTTCAGGTCACAGACGAATTTTGGGAAAAAATTAATTCCTCTTCAGATGATTATTACAAATCTGGACATTTTGTCACCTTCCCGGGATATGAGTGGAGTGGAAATACGCCTTTGGGTGGGGATAGAAATGTGTATTTTGCCAACAACACAGGCATAATCTCACGTAGTTCTGAAGCTCTTATCCATGAAACAAGATACCTTTCATCGCCAACAGTGGAAAAATTATTCGAGGATTTGGCTAATCAAGAAGTAGATTCTTTTGTTTTTGCTCATGTTGGGGGTAGATATGCAAATATAGATATGCATGACGAGGATATCGAAATTGCAATGGAGATCCATTCTGCATGGGGAACATTTGAGTGGTTATTGCATGATGCCTTTGATCGGGGTTACCGGGTCGGGATATGTGCGAATTCAGATGGCCACAAAGGACGACCTGGGGCATCATTTCCAGGTAGGAGTACTTTTGGATCGCTCGGGGGACTTACCTGTGTACTGGCCAGAAATCTAGATAGAGAAAATATTGCAAAAGCCATGCATCAAAGACACTTCTATGCAACCACAGGCAACAGACCAATAATTAAACTCGAGTTCCTCTATTCTGGAAATAAAGCAATTATGGGCGATATTTTACCTTATGCAGGTGATAGTGCAGAATTAGAGGTCAGTGTGGAGGGAACTGCCCCAATAGAGAGTATTGATATTTTCAATGGTAAGGAGAAACTCAAAACCATACGTCCATACACAGCAAATGATCTGGGAAATCGCATAAAAATTGTGTGGAGTGGGGCTGAAAGGAGAGGGCGTGCAAGAAAAGTGATTTGGGATGGTTCAGTAACACTGGATAATACTATCAATGATATTAAACCAATTAATTTCTGGAATCCTGATGGAATCCCAATTTTATCCTCAAAAAATAAAATAACTTGGAAATCAATCACAACAGGTGGAGGTTCAGGTGTGATCATATCCCTAGATAACATCAAAAAAGGAAAGCTCAGGTTAGAAACAACCCAGGGCAATATTGAGTGTGATATAGAAAAATTGGGTATTTCTCCTCAGATTTGGGAATTTGGTGGAATTAAAAAACAAATCGAAATTGTTAGATTACCAGATGAAAGAGATAATAATAGCTTTTCTTTCAAATTAGCACTTGAAATCAAAAATGATGGTGATAATCCGATTTACATAAGAGTAAATCAAGAAGATGGACATATTGCATGGACCAGTCCTGTGTATGTTAAGGATGATGAGAAATGAGAATTGAAGAAATAATGCTAGAGATGCGGGATGGTATCCGTTTACAGAATTTTATACATTTTCCAGAAGGAGATGGCCCATTTCCCACACTTCTGGTTTGCTGCACCTATGGTCATGCCAAGGTTGAGGGGTATGTTGACTTCTGGGCAGATAATGGATATGTTGTAATTCTGCAAAATATTCGTGGTAGGAATAAATCCGAAGGGGGACCTGTGACTCGAAAAGCAAACCCTGAAGATGGTTATGATACAATGGACTGGATAATTACTCAACCATGGAGTAGCCAGCGAATAGGAACATTTGGTCGTTCAGCTCTTGCAGAGAACCAAATTGATATCGCCTTTCTGGCTCATCCATCGTATCTGGCCATGGCACCTGAGGTGCTCCCATATGGATTCACATCACGTCTTGGAGGTGCATTCATGTTCTGTCAGATCCCCATGTGGATGTATATGGCCCAGAGTGGTAAGGAATTTCAACCCTATGACAGCGTCGATTGGATGCCTCATTTGTACAAATTACCAGTCACATCAACGCTGGATGAGATTGGTGGCCCTATTGAAAAATACAGAGAGGTTATAAAAAATTATAAATTGCAGGATATGGAAGATTCCATGAGTCCTGAGAAGATCCATCTATTGAAAACACCTAACCTCATGGTAACAGGATGGTATGATCATTGTGGAACTGGACCAATCGATTTCTTCTTACAAACAATGCAATTGGCCTCAGAGGAACAAAAACTCAGTACACATCTTGTTATTGGCCCATGGGATCATAGTTCTGGTGAAGATGCAAGTATTGAGTATGATTTTGGTCCAGATTCAAAATTAGATATATCAACTATCGAGAAGGAATTTTTTGAAATACATCTCAGAGGGTCTGTAAGATCATTACCTAGGGTTAAAATTTTCGTGATGGGTCGCAATGAATGGCGTGATGAATCAGAATGGCCATTATCACGTGCAGTTCAGACAAAATATTACCTACATAGCAATGGTGATGTCAGTGGAGCCTGGGTGAAGGGTAATTTATCGACTGAAGCTCCCAAAGAAGAAAAACCAGATAAATTCACTTATGATCCTGCAAATCCTGTTCCCACACTGGGTGGGGCAAATAATAGCCCTGCAATAGCACTACCCATGAAACGAGGTCCTCGAGATCAGCAAATCACACTATTTCGTAAAGATGTTCTGACATTTTACAGTGATGTACTGACAGATCCACTTGAAGTGACAGGAATGATAAAACTAGTTTTATATGCATCAAGCTCTGCGCTGGATACTGATTTCACTGCCAAATTGATGGATATTGGATTGGATGGAAATGCAAGGTTATTATCTGATGGAATTATTCGTGCCAGGTTTCGTAATGGTATCAATAAACCCGAGAGTATAATCCCTGGAAAAATTTACCGTTATGAAATTGATCTGTGGTCCACAAGCAACGAATTTCAGGTCGGACACCGTATTGGATTGGCTATTTCAAGCAGTAATTTTCCCCGTATTAGCAGAAATCTTAACACTGGTAGTGATAATGAACAGGATTCTGATTTCATATCAGCCAATCAGATTATATACCATGATTCAAAGTATTCGTCGCATCTAATTCTGCCCTTAATCATATAAATTATTACTCTCGTGCACCAAAGTAGAACGAGACACCAATCGCAGTCATGTAGATCATTAGTTGGGTGAGGGAACCAGTTGGTTCAATAATGCTGAATGTTAGTGTTGTAATTGTCACACCCATGGCCAGTAGTGCTATTTTTAGCATTTAATTTCTAATTAATAATCATGTTTCATCAAAATGAATTGTATCAAGGTTATAGTCTATTTTATCAGCTTTATTTATCAAGTGGAAATTTATAACCTGCTTTTACCTGTTTGATCAGTTCTGGAATGGCTTCCTGATAATCCATTACCAGTCCATAATCTGCATTCTTGAAAATGCTTGCCTTGTGATCATTGTTGACAGCAAATATCTTTGAGCTCTCCTTCATACCTGCGAGGTGCTGAATTGCTCCTGATATTCCAATTGCCACATAGATACTGGGTCTTACTGTTTTTCCAGTCTGTCCGATCTGATATGCATAGTCCACAAATCCTGCATCCACAGCAGCACGAGAGGCACCTATCTCAGCTTTCTGACCATTATCATTGATTGCATCGACTAGTTCTCTGAGAAGCCCAAATCCATCCTTACCCATACCAAATCCACCTGCAACCATAATATCAGCCTTGGACAGATCTATAGTAGAGGGGTTTCTCACACTCTCAATAAGTTCCACATCAAAATCCTTACTCTCCCATTCGGGTTTGAATTCAATAACCTTACCAGTTCTTGAGGTATCAATATCAAGTGGTTTGAATACTCCAGGTCGAGCTGTGGCCATCTGTGGATAGCACCATGGGCCAACAATAGTTGCCAGTTTGGACTCACCAAATGATGGACGTACCATTTTGAATGCCTTCTCAAATTTCTGATTCTTACGTCGATTAACATATAAACCCACCTCAAAGGAAGTGCAATCTGCTGATAATCCAAGATCAAGTATTCCTGCAATTCTGGGAGCAAGATCACGACCCAGTGTAGATGCCGACATGAGGGCAATCTCGGGTTTGATCTCTCTGATGGCGGATACCATTGCATTGGTAAAGGGAAGTGTCAGATAATCTGTTAATCTCTCATCCTCTATGACATAAACAACATCTGCACCATGATGAATCAATTTATCTGTGAATTGGGATGTCTTTCTTCCTATAATAACGGTATAAATGGTCCGGGAATCCTCATCCAGATGCTGGGCAATTCGTGTTGCCTCCCCGATCAGTTCTATTGCTGCATCGGCCAGATCATCTCCATCCATCTGGGCCCAGGTTAGTACACCACGTGCACCGTCTCTGAGATCCACAAATGGGATGGCAGAATCTCTCTCTCTCTTGGCAATCTCTTCCGCACTTAGTTCACTCATGATGTCTCCTCCTTCAAGGCAGTCAATAAATTACTAACTCTCTCCTCAGTACTACCCTCGGTAAACAGAACAATCGCACCACGATCATGAACCACATTCTTGACACGTGAAACAACGGTAGGACTACCCGTCATTCCAGCGGATGTCTCGGGTAATCCCACCTCACCAATATTATACATTATGATCTCCTTGTTGAGTGCAGACATGGATGAGTTAAGAGATGGTCCTCTTGGTACATTTGCTGTGTGACTCACAGATAACATCACTGGTAGTGGAACCTTGAGTATCTGATAACCACTCTCAATTATCCGTCTAACTTTCAAGGTCTTATCATCAAATATATCGACACTCTCCACATAGGTCACCTGGTTAAGTTCCAGCCTTGCCGAGCATTGTGGACCAACATGAGCAGTGTCACCATCGATTGTTTGAAGTCCTGCAAATAGCACATCCAATGCATCACCATTGGATATATGTTCTATAGTCTTGGATAATGCCTCAGCTGTTGACCATGTGTCAGAACCAGCTAATTTTCTATCAGATAGTAGGTATGCCCTATCAGCTCCCCTTCTCAATGCCTCCATAAGTGATTGTTTGGCATTGGGGGGACCCATTGATAATGCTGTGACAGTTCCACCAACCTTGTCTTTGAGGGATATGGCTTCTTCCAGAGCATGAGAACAGTGGGGATTCATCATCGATTTGCCTGTTCTATCCATCAAACCCTCGGCTGTGGTTTTCATAGCTTTTGGCATTGGAACCTGCTTGATCAGTACGTATATGTTTAAGTCTAATTTAGGATATTTCAATTCAGACATTTACAGGCTATCTGAATCTATTGTATATTTATCTCAATTCAAAGTGCTGTAAAAGATAGATTAATTTTTAATCAATTCGATTTCTCAATTAATTAATAACGATTGGTAAAATAAAACGAATCCATATTAAAAAAATGAATTAATGCTAAATAATTTATTATATATTACTCAGTTGAACAAAAATAAAAGAGATCGTCTCATTAAACAGCGATATTTGAAAAATTATTGAGAGAAAATCTAAATCATTTTTAATTGAATAATATTCCGTTGGAACATATGATCTCAAAATTTTCGCTAATTCAAGAATACCAGATTTGGGCGGATGAATTCATAATTGAGCAATTGACTAATGTAACTGATGAGGAGTTCAATCAATCCTTTGGCGGATTTGAAGGCGGATCCTTAAAACATCTGACAGGGTTCTTGGTGGATACTCTGTTTCTCTGGATAAAAAGATTAAAAGGGATTTCACTTGAAGAATTCCCCCATTTTGATAAATTACCAAGAGTAGAGCTTCTCAAATTGTGGAGAGAGTATAATGAAGCACTCACATTCTATTTCGAGGATAAAGTTATTGAGAATGTAGCCTATAGGAATACCAAAGGTCAGAAATTCTGGAATTCCAAGTATGATATCCTTGTTCATCTATCCGCCCATACCAGCTACTATCGAGGTATGATTGTGCTTGTACTTAGACAACTTGGTAAACAGGTCCACGACAATGACTATATACATCTACGCCGTCGCTCCCAGATAGACTAAAAAATATATACGGACATTGAATTTGTTGGATCTATGAAAGGAATCTTGAAGCTTAAATCCAGATATATAACCTTATTACTCATAAGAGTACTGTTGCCTGATAGACCGAAGAATTGTTTCATGAGTTAAATTGTATATACTGCTAATCTGTAGATTAAGTAGTTTTTATACTGAATTCAATAATCAATATTGTTCAGATAATGTCCCAGACTGAATTATTTATCGCTAAATAATTTTAGGCATTCAACACACACTATGGGTTCTGAGCATGCGAAATATAAAAAAGTAGCCCAAAAGATTTTTTTAGGAAGTCGATTGGGTAGTGGTGACATCATCTCGCCAGAACGTCTGAAATTAGTAAATATCCGCGTTTGAATTAATGTATATACATTAAGGATGATGATCACCGCTTCGCTGTTAGATAAATCCCTAATTACATCATCAGTATAGGGTTTCAACCACTCAACCGGTCCAATCTTACTTTGGTAGGATAGATGAAAATTTACCCTATAACCCCTTTCAATAAAAGAAGGAAAATAATAAGTTAGTCAAAGGTACATGGGCCTCTAAGGCTCCATTCGGGGTTTCTAGCCCCTCCAACAAGGTTTTCACAATATGATAGCAATTCTAATATTTTATCAGCATTTGAATTTGATTCAAATACATTATTTAGTAAGTCAAAGAAATATTCATCCATCTCTTTGATTTTGGAATTCATGAGTTTTGATTTCACAATTTTCTCCCTCTTAAGACTAAATAAAAATTCAACACAAATACTGATAATAGACGATGCAACCAGATTATAGGAGAACAGATTTTCTGAACCTTTGAGATCCTTGATATCTTTTGCTAAATCATCAAAGGAGTACTTGGCTAACTCAATTTCGATCTCTGATAAGGGGGGACGTGGAGTGTCCATTAACCTACGGGCCTCAACCATCAATTCATCAAAATCTATTTTGTATTTATTATTCACGAACCATACAATGGAAGTAGACAGCATATGTGCCGTAATAGGTCTTTTTATCGGTTCATTCTTGAAATAATCGTACACCTGTTTGATGGGATTGATAAAATATTCAATTTCTACATCCCATTTCCAGGTATTCCCCCTCTCTCTATCCTCTCCCTCTTGTTGAATAATATAGATATCTAAATCTGAATTTTCATGGGGAACAGAATTGGCATAAGATCCGACTAGTAATATTGCAATTGTATTCGGATCCTCAATATATATTTGTGAAAATTCATCTATTATCTCCCTTATCTTTGGTGTCAACCTTTCCATTTGTCATAGAACCTCTTTCCAAGCAGTATATTCCGCAACTTTTGCGAGGTCCTCTGGGTCCAATGTTAGAAGGGCTTTTCTAGCCAAAATCCGATCGTCTGAATTGAACGATTGTACAGTTCTTTCAAACAGGGTATACTCCTTTTGGAGCTCCTTGATCATAAAAATTGAGATTATGAATAATGCTATTAAGGGACTGTAAACAAAAATAAATTGAGTGGGATTATTAAAACCCAAAGTTGTAATATTCAGGGCAAAATCAACTATAATCAGAGGCAAAATGTATTTGTATTTCAGACCGTTACCCCTCAAGGAAAAAAAGATAATTCCGTATAATACCCCAATTCCAATGAAATAAAAATAAGCCATCGACAAAAAAATCATAACTCCACGCATGGCCATAAAAAATAGTGCTGGCTTGAATAATTTTGCAGAATCTAATTGCATACTCACCTACCCTCTTTGTGCGATAATAAATGTAATCAAAGTAGAGTCAAATAATTGAGTTATAAGAACTAGAAAAGTACGATCTGAAATAATAATGCTAATCTATTATTTCCACCCCTTTGGATAAGTCATTTAATGTAATTACATCTTAATTACTTGGCAATTGGGACACCAGAAAGAGGTACGTCCTCCCTGATCTCTTTTTTCTATAATTGTCCCACATCTAGAGCAAGGTTCTCCAGCCAAACCGTACACATTGAATTTATTCTGCATCAACCCAGCATACCCATCCACCTGTGTATAATCCTTTAGTGTTGATCCTCCACTATTGAGGGCTTCAATTGCTACCTTGTTCAATTCAATCCCCAAACGATTTATTTCATTATCAGTTAATTTAGGGATCCTGGTGAACGGATTGATATGAGAATTGAAAAGTGCTTCACTCTTGTAAATATTTCCACAACCAGCAATTACACTATAATTCAGCAAAGCCTTGCCTACTTCAAGTTTTCTCCTCTTCATTTGTATCAGAAATGATTTGGATTCAAATGGAACGCTCAAAATATCCGGACCAAGTTTTTTGATGGAAGGTTGGTCCTCAATTTCCTCCATACTCATAATCTCAAATTTGCCAAATGTTCTTACATTGATGAAAAGAACATGTAATCCCGATTCAAAATGGAAATATAACTTATAGTGTTTGAATTTTTCAAACGGTGATTTTATGTCACCCCACTTCTTATCTGTGTAAATATGCCAGACTCCAGTCATGCCCAGGTGATTCAAAGCCGTGATTGTTTCCTTACCCCTCTTGAAATTAAATATTAAGAATTTACCACGTCTTGCCACATCATTGATCTCTGACCCGATTAAATACTCAAATCTCTTTCTTTGAGAAGTGTATTTTGGATGATTTGCTATCTTAATATCATCAATTATCTGATGTTTCAGACTCAATAAGCCCAATCTAACGATCTCAACTTCAGGTCCCTCAGGCACATATTGTAATAATATTAAAGGAAAATAAAGTTAGGGGTAATAAAATTGTATAATTTTAATTCTTTTGGATAAAAGAGACCACTTAACCTCTCTTGAGTAACAGGCTCCAGACCCAATCTACTAGGGTATGACTCAGCATTGCTGAATATAGACCATCTTTCTTATAGGAATAAACATATGCCAGACCTGAAATAAATGCTGCAAAGAAATAGTGGTAGACAAATTCAGGGTCAAACTAGTGAATCGATTATTTAAAAGAATTTCTCGATCAATTAGATTAATCCGGACAATCAAAATCAAATTCTTTCCAAGCAACACCCACTCTTCTATTGATATCTGCCACAATATCTTCAGAAATTTCGGCTGACTTTTTCAATTTATAATCAAATCCAATCTGTGTACTCGCTGCTTTTGCTATAATCTCATCTTTTTGATTAATGAATGCATAGGTGAAATCCCAAGATTTGGTACCAATGCGGGATACCCACATAAAAATCCTGATAGCATCTGTGATAAGGGCCTCTTTAATAAATCTGACATGAATACTCCCAAGTATCCAGTCAAAACTTTCAAGAGAGGACTTGATCTCTTTTTGCCAGTAGGTTCTTGCCAGTTCCATGTAGGTAACGTAAATTGCATTATTAATGTGTCCCAACCCATCAAGATCACAGAATCTTAACTGCACTTCGTAGATGAAGGGATTGTTAACATTCATCTCTTGCAAAAGTGTAATGTTCATTATTAGCCCGATATAATTGGTCAATTTAATTTCATCTTTCAAACAACATTTACAAGGGTATTTACAATACTCTTTTTATCATTTTCTTCTATTGAGAATGATAACTGTCCATCTAGTGTCACTTCAACCTGTAATTTCGCATCTCTACCAATTGGAATTAGCTCTCTATGTAAGGAGAAATAATCAAATTCATCCATTTTGGATGCTTCTAGGGCTTCAGTATCCTTCATAGGATATATCTCTTCATCGATTTTGAGAATTGGAATTCTGGTCCAGCAATCAATTACAATCTTATCTGAAAATGCACCTCTGATCTCAAATAATTTACTCTTGCCTCGAATTCTCTCCCCTCTCTCAAGTATTTTGTTATAACCTATTATTCCATCATGTGAAATTCTCAAAAGATAATCTCTATCCAGAGTATTGTCGATTGATTGTCCACCTACCATCAGTCCCAGACCTTTGGTAAAGGTATGATCATCATCATCAATGATAATTTCTAATTTTGGAAAAACCGATTTCACATGATCAAGATATTTTGGTATTGTGGATCCAGGACCGATTAGAATAATCCGCTCAATTTTATCTTTCTTCACTCCCCTGTTCGTACCTTTGACAATAAGATTTCTCAAAAATATTTTGAAATCATTAAAGTAATTTTCAGATTCTAATTGAGAATTTATTATATTTTCAAAAGGATCCTCTGAATCAAATAATTCTCCCTCAATAACTGAGTTGATGCTACCAAGAATAAGTGGTGGAATTTTAGGCTCTTCTGTCATTCGAGTTTCTTCCACTCGTTTTCTACTTTTTGGCATGGGTAAATCCGCCACAGCTCCACTTAGTTCAACAACTCCCAAATACAGAAAAAGGATATTTCCCCGATGATTTTGTAATCTATAATTATTAACTATACTACTGGTCAGCTTATCATTAATTGAGACCTTATCGAAATTAAAATTGTATAGGAAATTTAAGATTTTTTTGTCAAATCCAACTGGAAAGTGAAGTGGATAGGTCAAGCCTAAGAATCTTAAGGGATAATTTATCTCATTCCTTACTTGATCGATGATCCCATTGATGAAGCTAAGATATGCCATTTCAGGTGTAATAATTACATTTTGTATCCGCATGGCCTCTGGATTGAGACTTATAAGTTTTTGACCAATAAACCGGAATGTTTGAGTGCTATGGATCAAATCCTTATCCACTACTTTGTCACCAATCAGGTAATCATTCATCCCCTCAAAGTATATAACAGATGGTATATTCCAATATTGTGGTTCATGTTCACATTCACCAGCCGGAATGATGGCAACCTTGGTGGTGATATCATCAAAATCTATTGATAGTGTACAGAGACATTGATTTCTATCTGCAGGTTCAATCAATTCTAAATCCTCGGTTTGTTTCAAATCCCAAAGAGAATATTCTCGTCCCCTGTGTAGTGATGAGAGAAGGTTAAGCCCCTCTAGTGCCATCTTGGCCCGACCATCAGCTACTTCAAGCATCGTTGGAATTATATCATTTACACCAAGAGTATGTCTATTCACCGGTAGTAGAAATGCGGCTAGCGAATCCATATCAACCGAGAATAACCCTTCCTTATTTCTTACGGTGAAATAAAGACCATCATCATCCATTGAAAAATGATTTTTACTCTGGGCTGGAATGCTAAATTCTGCTAGTTCAACTCCATTAGATGAGTATACTGGAATGTGTAACAATCCATCCAACTCAGATTTCCTAACAGAGGTTGAGTAAATGGTCAATCCGAGATCACTTGCAACAAGATTATGACGTCCTCTAGATACAAATTTTTGCTTTGAAATTCTATCTGGTCTATGGACAACATCCAATGCAATTTTCAAATTAAATTTTTTATTTTGGATTTCATCAGGTGTTAAGGGTCTATATTTTTCATTTACCTCTTTTGAGATAATCAGCATCAAACTATCTTTGTTTTGATCCCAGCCCTCAGTACCAATATATTCTAGCATTAATTCATAAATGTCTCTATTAGATCTGTCCTCAGGTCTCCAATTCTCATCGTGCAATATTTTGAGTAAGTTACTGATGAAGGGAAGAGGATAAGATAAAATATTCTCCCACAGATATTCATAATTTCTGAGTCTCAGTAGGTCAATTATTGATAAATTACTAATAGCCTGTTCAGTCAGTTTGACCTTGGTTATGGAGGAGGAAGATTTCAAAATCTTGGCTCTGTCATAAACCAAAGATCCCAGCAAGGGATTTAATATATTCAAATAACGATCTAGATTCAAATAATCCGGGTCAAATTCTTGTAATTCCTTAACCCGATCCAGCATTAGATAACAAGCTGCCTGTATTGGGGGTTGCAGGGTCTTACTCTCAACTAATTCCTCAATAAAAGGACGGATGGCTCTTAGAGGATGGGTGATCCAGAACTCAACTATAATGTGAATTTTATCCTTTGGAAAGTGAGTTTTTAGATTATTCAATGCGATTTCTCTTATTTCTGGAGATTCATGTGAATCAATTACCTCAAAAGTATGATTCAGTACCGATTGATTTGCACTTTTTGCCCAGGATTGAAACAATCCGTCAATAGCCTCCTTCTCAGCATCAGTTGGTTTTTCGTTAATACGCTTATTCAATAGCTCGTTCGCTTGTGGATACATACCCGCAGCAATAAACTCCTTTGCCTTTTTGACGTCAGAGTTGAAAAATGCTTGG
>DAOUUM010000313.1 GCA_030668165.1 Candidatus Heimdallarchaeota archaeon | reverse complement strand
TATTGTATTAGCAATACTATTAATTGCAAATATTAAGGAGAATTTGAATAAATATGAGAAAAGGAGGATTAGGTGGCCTTGGTAAAATGAGCTCGAGAAGTTTTGGAGGGTCTAGAAAGAGTTTTGGAGGCAGTTTTGGTCCAAGATTGGGGTCTTCATCTCGTCGAGTGCATATGAGACCAAGAACAACCCATCGACATTATGGTGGGTGGTACGGTAGTGGTTATTATGGTAGAAGGCGATATTACGGGAGAAGAGGCAGCCCTATTGGGTTCTTAATCTTCCTTGTAATTATATTCTGGATAATGTCTCCCTGGTTTGGACTCCTGATAACCGTGATTGCGATTGCAATCATGATGAATCAGGATAATAAGAGGAAGACAAATAGTTATAATACCAACAATTATGGACAACAGAGCCAGTTTAACCCGGGATATCCCACCCAGCAGGCAGCTCCCACCACAACAACTCAAACAAGGCCCAAATTTGTACAGAGACCCAAGGCAAATTTCTGTAAAGTTTGTGGAGAGGCGATTCTTACAGAATCAGCATTCTGCAGTGAATGTGGAACCAAAGTATAGGTGATTAAATGAAAGTAGAAAGTGTAAATATTGAAGATGACTACATTGTGGTTGATGCAAAAGATAGTTTGGTCGAAGTTGCCAAGGAAATGGCTAAAGTGGGCATTCCTGATGCAATAGTGACAAAGGAAGATGGGAGTGTCTTAGGTGCTCTTGATGATTACGATATAGTTTCGAAATGCTTGGCTGAGGAAAAGGATCCAAAGGAAATGACTGCAGAAGACATCATGTATGTTGGGCCCAAAGTAAAATTGGACACTGATCTCAGCGAGGTTAACAAGACTCTACAATCCTTGAGAGCCACAATTTTACCCGTTGTTGATGATGATAATAAATTACTAGGTGTAATTACAATCAATGATGTATGGGAAGGATTAGCCGATGAAGAGGAAACCAAGGGTTTCTTCGCCAAATTATTTTAGTAAAAAATTAATAATAATAAGCAAGATTGGAACATTAAAGATTAAAGTGAATTCATGCTGGAACCCATCTCAATCTACGGGCTCCCTCTTCAGCTTCCTCAAATCCTGCAACAAGATCCATCTTGTACGCGGCTTCCATCCCATCTGGTAGAACCACCATTCCAGTGAGTCTCTGACTATTCTCCTCAAGTTCAACTATACCCAATATATATGGAACCTTATCCACATAGCTTGGAGGAGCTATATGAATGGTTGTCCAGGTAATCAGCTTTCCTTTACCATTGACAGTGGTGAAATCTATATCTTCTGAACCACATTTTTTGCATATTGGACGTGGGGGCACTGCAAGCTCATTACAAGAATTGCATATTGATCCGATTATGCGGTTCTGATTTATTGCCTCCTCATATGCCTTGACGACTTTAACTACTTCCTTCATTAGTTTCCCCTCTCGAAAATATGAGCAACAATAGTTGATCCGGAACCACCAAGGTTCTGTGTCATTCCAAAATTAATATCTTTTAGCTGTCTCTCAGGTTCTACCATGTCATTCAATTGCTTGAATACCTCGGCAATCTGGGAAACTCCTGTGGCACCTATGGGATGACCTTTGGCTTTGAGACCACCAGAATTATTAACCGGAAGATGCCCATCCCGAGCGGTCTCTCCATCAATCACGGCATATCCGCCCTTACCCTTCTCAAAGAAACCAAGATCCTCGGTTGCAATAATCTCAGCAATGGTGAAACAATCATGTACCTCTACAAAGTCTATATCCTTTGGAGTCAGACCTGCCATCTTATATGCCTTTCTCCCTGCAATTTTGGTTGTGTCAAAACCAGTGATATCAGCCCTGTCGTGCAAAGCCATGGTATCACTTGCCTGTGAAAATGCTTTTATCTTTACCTTGGGACCATCAAATTTCTTTGCCTCCTCCCATGGAACAATCATTACGGCGGCTGCACCATCAGTAATTGGGGAGCAATCATAAAGTGTCAGGGGATCTGCAATCATCAGTGAATGCATCGCTTTCTCCATTGTGATCTCTTTGGGAAACTGGGCAAGTTTGTTATGGACTGCGTTTTTGTGCGCTTTCACTGCCACAGATGCCCTCATCTCCGCATTGGTACCGAATTGGATCTCATGCGCTCTTGCCATCATGGCAAAAGCACCTGGAAAGGTGATGCCAAGATTAGCCTCGTACTCGTTATCTGAACACATTGCCAAAGCTTCAGTAACATGTGAAGTTGGTAGAGAAGTCATTTTTTCAGCTCCAGCCGACAAGACAGTATCGTAAAATCCAGATGCCACTGCAATTGCACCCTGCATAACACTCAGCGCTCCTGATGCACAGGCCGCCTCCACCCTGGTTGAGGGGGTATTTGCCAATCCCAAGTAATCTGGAATTCCTGGTGCTGCATGCATCTGATGTTCAAATATATCGGGTGATAATTGCCCAACATATATTGCGTCAATATCATCTCTACCTTTTTGTGACATTTCCATTGCCTCTGACGCTGCAGAGACTATCAATTCCCTACTAGTAACCCTGCCAAGGGCACCAAATTTTGTATGGCCAACGCCTATAATGCCTACTTCTCGCATTTTTACCACCTTTTATTGTGAAAGTTATATTATTTCTAAACAATTGAAAAGATGTCAATATTAAAGCAGTGATGAATGGGTAAAATATATTGGGTAAAAATACTCCAATTCCAATCATTATTGTAATTCAATTGACAATTGCTAATCCTTCAGTCAAATATATTATCTCGGATATGTGAAATATTTTCGGTATTACATAAATTAGGCTCAAGTATTTCTGTTAGATATATAGTACACCAGCATATTCTAATTATGGTCGATCCCATAAGTATCGCAGCATTTTCAGGATTATCAGCCTTGGGTGGGCTGATCGTCGGAAAATTGACTAATCGGTCGAAAATTGATCTTAGTGATGATATATTCAAAGACATGAATCCAGAAGAGATCCAGTTCCTTGCGGTGAAGGAAGGGATTGATCCGGATATCATTTTCCGATATGTTAAGCAAGGAAAAGCTGTTTTTGTTAATTTCAATAAACTATTACATAGCAAATCAAAGCTGAACCAATTTTTGGAAAATCTATCCAGTCATGCGAAAGAAAACAATCTAAGGATTAATCATGTTGCACAAGATATGGTATTCATCTCAACTGCGGATAGGATGGTACATGTGACTAAATTAGACGCAGCAAGTAAATTGTCAAGAAAGTTAGATATTGATGATATAGGGGCTTTTTAGTTCATTTTCTGCCCCACTTTTTTCTATTCTTACCAGTAAAAACTATCCGGATCAATTTCCTGTAATGCTTTTAACATGATATGTGGATTAATTCTATTCAGTAAATATTTTCTAAACTCATCGTATGCTGGATGGGATATTCTCACTGGAACATCCTCATATTCCATGCCCTTACTGAAACCGGTCAGTATCATATCCAATTCCTGCCAAATATCGCTGAATTTCTCCCTTAGGTTGTAGAGTAAATCTGAGAATTCTTTTTCACTGGATACCTCATCCCAGATCTGGTTGATGTAAAAATTCGTCCTGGCCTGGGGTAACTCAAAAGAGGATAGATCAACCACCAGATATCCAATTTTGGTATATTCGGCAATCAATTCCTCAGGGCTGTAAATTAGTCTGTAAGGTTGCATCGAAATCCTTTCCTTTGACATGTTATAATTCAGTGTCGTGAATGATATGAATTCGATGAGATTCTTAGCCAGTTCATAGTTTGCAGTGAAAGCTATGGGTCTACCATACATTAGTTCTGTAAGCATGTTAGGTATGAATTCATGATACATGGTCAAGAAGGTATCCACATTATGAAATTGAAAATCCATTGATTCTAGACTGAAGGAGTTAGCTATCAGTTCAACCACATCCAGTATCTCCTCCTCAGTGATGGTATCCCAACCTTCCTTGCCTCTTAATAGTGTGATAAAATTATGCAAATGCGAGATTACCAGATGTTGATTGCTCAATATATGATATAACTCAATAGATCCATGAAATGTGATAGAGAGTAGGTTACGTGAATTATCATCATCTTTCCAGTAGATGGATAAACATCTGTCACCCGAGGGTAGGGAGTTGATGAAGGAATGGATTTTGAAACGGTATAGACCAGG
>DAOUUM010000425.1 GCA_030668165.1 Candidatus Heimdallarchaeota archaeon | reverse complement strand
GTTCCGGCCGAGGCAGGGGTGGTGGACGTGGTTCGGGTAGGAGTCGTGGACGTGGTCCAGGTAGGGGTCGTGGAGAGGGACGAGGCAGAGGAATTGGACGACCTTGTGTTATCCCTAATATTAATTCAAAATGGACTGAGATAGATGGAGAGGCAGATTTACATTTATCTGAAACCGAGATGGAAGTAATTAAACTGGTAGATATTGATAATCTTACCCAGGAAGAGGTGGCTAGACAGCTCAGTGTATCCCGAGCAACTATCTGGCGTTATCTCCAATCTGCCCGTTTAAAAATCGCTACATCGTTGATTAGTGGAACTAGGATCAACGTTACTGTCGATGACTAGAATGATCGCTTGATCCTCTATTCACTTATCTCGCTCAAGCCTTTTGAGAATTCCTCGTAACGATTTTCTGTCAAACCGTATTTTGTTCTAATTTTGACTGGCAAATGAAAGGCTTGATAAAATTTGATGCAGGTAAATATGGAAAAGATATGGATGAAATTAAACAAAATTATTTCGATATACATATCATAACTATCTGGGATAAGAAGAGCTCCCAGAGCCCCAAAGAAAATAGAAATTGAGATTGCAACCTGGTATTTTGCAGATGAGGCAATCAACTCCAATCTGGCCTTGGTCAAACTGGATATATTTACCTTTTGTTCCTTCAAAAGGGCTCTTCTGAAAAATAAAAATGTTAACAATGATAATTGTGATATTAATATAAAAAGTGCTTCAACGATGATATACTGAGCTCTGTCAAACCAATTGGAAGATAAAATTCCCAGGGCAGTTGGGATCGATAATATTAATAAGATAAGAAGAGAATAGAGTAATCTTCGTGAGACATTAAACTGTGGCCTTCTCTGACTTGGAATCTTTATAATGGTATTTAGAAGATAATAGTGTCCCAGTATCCAAAGTCCAATAAATATAGTATAGGTTGATATATAGATAAAAGGTTCAAGTATTAAGTCTCGTATGTCCATTCCTTGAATATCGCGAGTCGCATTATCCAACATTGTAGTACTTGCCCCAATATTTAGTATAAGGATACCAAAACTAAGAATAGAGAAGGTATTGGAATATGCTGTGAATGCTGGATATTTGAATCTCAATCTGAAGAAGTGAACGACAAAATAAAGTACTATTAGGTGTACTATTATTCCTTCTATTACAAGGATTTTACCGACCAATATGTTCACATCTTCCATGACAAATACTCAAATTAATGCTTTAAATGAGTTGTTAGACCCTTACCAACTGATCATCATATTTTGAATTATTTCGATCATTCGAATACGCCTCGTTAGGTGATGTTTTATTTATATATTGTAGATAGCATATATATGGGTTTTATCTCCAAGATAATGGAAAAATCAGATTATAAGGAAGTAACTATAAGTCTCATTGGTCCTCCAAGTGCCGGAAAAACGACACTTACCAGATTTATGAAATCAGGTAAACCCGTGTTGGAAAAACCATATACCACATTAGGAGTTGAGATTAGAAAGAATCTGATAACGATTGATCAATTTAGAATCAGTACAATCGACACCGGTGGACAGAAGGTGTTTCAACAAACGTATTGGGAAGCTGCAATTGAACAGTCTGATGCTGTAATTTTTGTGATGGATGCTACGATCAGGGAGGAGAACAATTCTGAACTGTATCAATTGGTAAAATCTCAGCTGTCTTATTCATTTGATATTATACCAGAGGTATTACCAATATTAATTCTATTAAATAAACAGGATCTCAAAGAAAAGGACCCCATCCAACCCATTGAATTTATGGAGTTATTCAGTGATACAAATATAAAAGGTCGATCTGTTGCATTCATGCCATCATCTGCCAAATATGGGGATGGAGTTGAGCCTGCATTGAGATGGTTACTAGAATATGTGTAGTGCCAAGTAGAAAAAACAATACCTGGTTTACAACCCTTATTTTCAATGAATAATTTGTGTATTCGCTTATGTATTACAAAATAATTCAAATAATTTCAAATTCTACCCATATATATGGGAAAAGTTAATAATACCGACTACATTATCTAGTATTAGTGCATGAAGAACTCTTCCAAGGACAGTAAAAAAAGTCCAAAAACAATTAGATTATCTTCCGATATGGAAAGTGTGATAAAAACAAATTCAACCATGAGGAAAATAAGTGAATCTGCTTATATTCGTGAACTGCTAAAAGATGGCCTGGATGACACAAAACAGGAAGAATTGATCTCATGGCGTGCAGTGAAGGAAAAATTATTGGTTGCAATTACTCATGTAATCTCCATGAGATCAACCATGAATACCATAAGCATAATTTCTAAATTGAAAGAGGAACTGCCTGATCTATTCGGTGAAATATCTTCTATTGTAATTAGTGACTACACCAAAAGCCAGTTCGAGCAAATGATTATAACGAAATTGAAAGGGACACTTAAAGAATACATCAATGATTTTGAGGAACTATTTATCAGCACTCTGATCATAAGTTATACCAGTCTTTTGTATGATACTCAGGTTTTTGAACCATATGGTTTATCGTATGCGGTTAGTTTGGCATTAAATAAGTACAACGTTTGAAAAACACTTAAAATCATGTAAAATTACCAATAATGCGTAAGATACACGTAGTACAAATTGATGAAAAAGGTATTCGCTTTTGTATTACCTTTTTGACAATACTTATATATAATAAAAATAGACCCTAGCCAATGAGTTTACTCTCAAGGTTGTTTCAAAGAAAGAAACTGAAGAACGCAACGATTACCCTGATTGGTCCAAGCCAAGCAGGAAAGACAACACTTGTCAGGTATTTAGAAACTGGTCAAGCAGTAGAGGAGGATATCCACACCACTTTAGGTATTGAAATTCGTAAGAATAGTATTGATCTTGATGGATGGAAATTAAAGGCAATTGATACTGGTGGACAGGAACTTTATCAACAGACATTCTGGGAATTAGCCATTCAACAAGCTGATGCCGTGATATTTGTCATTGATGCAACTGTACATGAAACGGATAACCCAGAAATGTATAATGTGTCAAAACAACAATTTGCATATGCAATGGATATTATTCCAGAGGAAATGCCTCTCTT
>DAOUUM010000282.1 GCA_030668165.1 Candidatus Heimdallarchaeota archaeon | reverse complement strand
TTTCCATACCAAGATAAAATACACAATAACTATTTTGATGTTGCAAATAGGGTTAAAAGCCCCAATTTTCAATGGTGAGAAATCGCATATTAATGAAAATAAAGAGGATAGGGTTGAATTTTGATAATCGATTTTTGAGTGAGAGTTTATTAGCTAATTTCTACCCGAATTGAGAATATTTATATACAACTAGATTGCTTAATCCCTGCTGATTCTTGATAATTGCGTATAACTAAGGAAAAATATCATTAACTTATTCATGAAATACAAAAATTTTCTGATACTCGGTTTGAAGTATCATTCTGTATATTTTGATAAAATTAAAATATTATTCCTCGGCGATTTTTCTGAATTTATCTATTATCTCACCTACTGATCTATTGTTCACCGGAATTTACCTTCTTCGCTCTTTAGTTCTTCTTTTGGATCTTGTTCTCTTACCAGTTTGCTTGGGATACCTTTTACTTGGTTTTTTAATAGCTTTTGGCTCAAATTTTTGTTTTCTGAGTATGGTATAACCCAGTCTTTTCTCAATCCCTCTTAGATTATTTAGTTCCTTCTCGGCCACTAGTAGGATTGATTTACCCTCCTTATCTGCTCTGGCAGTTCTTCCAGCCCTGTGAAGATAATCATCAAATTCCCTAGGTACTTCAAAAGAGATGATATGTGATATATCATCAATATCGATTCCCCTTGAGCTCAAATCTGTTGAAACCATCACACTCACATCACCATTTTTAAAATTCTGAATGGCGATATTTCTCTGTCTCTGGGTCAATCCCCCATGGATCTCTTCCAATTCAAGACCTTGTGATTCCAGATTACGTGAGGTAATTCTGGCAGAATTATGAGAACTGGTGAAAATTAGTACTGTCTCAATCTCCGGAAGTTTAAGAATTTTTACCAGGGTATTTAATTTCTTACCCTCATCACACTCGTAAACCTCATGGAAGATTCCTTTTGGCATGACAGATCGACCTACATCGACTACCTTGACATCTGACTGGATAGTTTTTGCCAGCTGCTCAACATTCCTGGGCAGAGTTGCCCCAAACATCAACGTCTGGTACTTGTTCCTGTTGGGCAGGAATTCCAGTATTTGAATAATCTCACCCTGGAAACCCATATCCAGTAATCTATCTATCTCATCAATCACCAGAATTGAAATATTGTCTAAGTTGATGTCTCCTTCTTCCAGGGCCACAATCAATCTACCCGGGGTGGCAACAACGATGTCCACCATGCCTTTCAGAGCTCTCTTCATCCGATTTACATTCTTACCTGTGGCAATTCCAACATAGTACAGCTCTATCAACTTTGCAGTGTCACTTAATATATCCTCAAGCTGTTTTACTAGCTCCCGTGTTGGAACCAGTATCAGTACCGAGGGATCATTATGATGGATCTTTGCATGTAATGCCCAGTTGAAAATTGGGAATAGATAGGCAAAGGTTTTTCCCGAACCTGTGGGTGCTAGTCCAATTATATTCTCTCCCTTGATTACCCTGGGAATTGCTCTTATCTGGATTGGTGTGGGGGTTTCCAATTCCAGATTGACGTAAATTAAACTCTCGATCCTGGGATCCAGATCCAGATTACTGAAGCTCATCTGATACCTCTTCCATAATCACCAATAATTGACCAGCAGATATCTGATCCTCTTCTGACACTTCGATTGATACAATTTTTCCATTCATGGGACTGCTTATCTGGTTCTCCATCTTCATTGCTGAGATAATGAGGAGGGTTTCACCCTTCTCAACCAATTGATCAACCTCAACATTGATTTTGGAGATCACGCCTGCAATTATGGACTGAACCTGGCCTGAATTGTTTGAAGTTGTTCCCAATGCGGATAAGATGGGATCAACCACCTGAACATCAAGGGTAAATCCCTGTAATTCCACCCTAACAAAATTGTTATCCATTTTCAATACATCATCTATCGACAGCAACTCACAATTATCATCTATACAGAGGTGATCCTCGTCGAATCTTATATTATAACTGGATTTATTAATCTTAGCACTGTCTTGAGAGATCTTAACATCAACTTTCTCATCATTATAGATAGTCTCTAACTTCTTCATTTTAGCACCTCAGTATTTTGGCCACGCAGATGTTCTCCACTTGGAAATCTGGTCCACTTCCTTGTCTTCCTCACCAGTGTGAATGCCACGAGAGGTAAAGGCTGCTATAACTCTGGCCATTTCAATTATCCTTTTGGGAATATGAGTCTCATAAGTATCCAGATATTTTGTGTGATACTTGTTATCCTTGAAATTGGAGGAATTGATCAATTTCCTGATATATGGTATGGTTGTGTGAACCCCTGATACAAGATATTTGTCAAGGGTACTGCTCATCTTTCTTATTGCAGCATCTCTTGTCTGTGCCTGTACAATCAATTTTGAGATCATTGAATCATAAAATGGAGTAACTATAGAACCATCCTCAATCGCACTATCTACCCTTACACCAGCACCAATTGGGTGTTGTATCCTGCTTATCTTTCCAGGAGATGGTATGAAATTCTGATAAGGATCCTCCGCGTAGATTCTTGCCTCTATTGCATGACCCTTGATTCGAATTCTCTTCTGATCAATATCAAGGTCCTCACCAGCGGCCACCTGCAGTTGCCTCCAAATAAGATCCTCATTGGTTACCATCTCAGTAACTGGATGCTCCACCTGTATCCTGGCATTTACTTCAAGGAAGTAATGTTCCTCGGTTTTGGGATCATACAAAAATTCCACAGTTCCTGCATTCTTGTAATTAGTCTCGGAAGTGAGATTTATAGCTGATTCATAAAATTCCTTGGCTTTTTGCCTCGAGATAGGAGCAGGTGATTCCTCAATCAGTTTTTGATTTTTCCTCTGCATCGTACAATCTCTCTCTCCAAAATGGTAGATGGTTCCATCACCAGTTCCCATTATCTGTACCTCGATGTGTCTTCCATTAGCGATAAATTTCTCCAGATAGATTCGATCATCATTGAAGGCCAATTTTGCCTCACTTTTTGCCATTTCTATCTGTTGTTCAAGTTCCTCGATCTTGCTCACATAACGAATACCTCTTCCACCACCACCTGCACTGGCTTTGATAAGCAGTGGAAATCCAATCTCCATTGCTGCCTCTTTCAACTCCTCAGGTGAAAATTCTTCATCCGTTCCTTTGATAATTGGGGTGTCGGTCTTGTTAGCAATAGCCCTTGCTCTTAATTTATCACCATAACTCAGCATCTGTTGGGCTGATGGACCAATAAATGCAATTCCTGCATCCTCTGCAGCCTGGGCAAAGAGATGGTTTTCTGAAAGAAATCCATAACCGGGATGAATTGCATCCACACCTAGATCCACTGCCTTCTCAATTATCAGTTCAATATTGAGATAGGTTTTCAATGCCTGCTGACCTGGCAGATGTAACACCTCATCAGCACGTCTGGTAACTGCACTGTTGAGATCAGGATCACTTGCAGTGACAACAGAACGTATATCATGGTCCTGCAGTGATGTTAGAACTCTAAGGGCGATCTCTCCACGATTACTTACAAGAATTTTTTTGAACAATCTAATTTTTATTTAATAATTGAAATTAAAATAGCTTCTTAAAGATGTTAACGATTTTGCATTTTTCGATTGTATAAAATAGATTACTCCTCGTGAATTATATCCACCATTTTTCTTTTGGTAGCAGCGATAAAACTGGGAAATACAGATACAAGCAAGGCAAGCAATGTGAAGATTATCATAAGATTGAACAAGTAGGGATCATAATTGGGTGTCATCTCAAACAGACTCTCATTGACAATATTCATCCAGATATTGACTGCAATCAATCTGGACATGAAGAAAGTGGGAATGAGTGCT
The DNA here is from genome assembly GCA_030668165.1 of Candidatus Heimdallarchaeota archaeon. Taxonomy (GTDB): domain Archaea; phylum Asgardarchaeota; class Heimdallarchaeia; order Heimdallarchaeales; family Kariarchaeaceae; genus JAJRQD01. The sequence continues at coordinate 777 of DAOUUM010000282.1, read as the reverse complement.
AGTGCACCAACAACCATGGCCTCGAACAATATCTGAACAAATAATTTGAATTTTGTGTAACCAAATACCCTTAGTAGAGCCAATTCCCTCTCTCGTTCAATTATTGCAATTAGAAATGTGGTGAAGGTACTTACAATTCCGATTATGAATGCTAGTACCACCATTATTCGAATGATCATAGATTGAGAGGAAGAGATGAAAAGTATTCTCTGCTCATAGTAATCCTTGGTGAATGCAACTCTCACTGATGGAAATTCCTTGTTTATTCTCTCCTGTATTTCCAAGGGATCCTCTCCCGATTTCAAACGAATGACTAACTGATTACTAATAGGCACAGATTCCAGAAAACCAAGTTCTGGGGGTAACTCATAGAAATCATCAAGATAGGATGAGATATAGGTGAGATCCATCATAAACGAACTTGATGACAAGAGCTGATTACTGATGCCCACAATTGTACCATTGAATGCGAGATTGAACAATTCAAAAGAGATGGTTTCATTGATACTATATCCCAGAGTACCTGCAACATATCTAGAGATGACAATATCACTGGAATTTGATTTAAACCATCTACCCTCTGTAATTGTGTTATCGCTTAATTCAAACATCGTTGTATCCCGTTGAAAAGATAGCAGGAAAGTTAGTGTTTCGGGCCGATCCACCAACTGAACCAGATTATTTATAATTGGTTCAATACTCTCCACACCCTCGATTGTGCTCAAATTCTCGGTTAAAGAAAAATTAAGAGCATTCTCGAATCCATAATCGACTATT
>DAOUUM010000227.1 GCA_030668165.1 Candidatus Heimdallarchaeota archaeon | reverse complement strand
GATTATAGATGGAAAACATACCTTCGTTTACAGTGGTAACTGGTCCCCTCGCAGTGTGACTCCCCAAATAGATGATGATGAAAAATACAGTTCAAGCGAGGTAAATCGTGATATGGGAATAGGAGTGCTAGATGCTACTGATATAGCTGGTTTCTTCAAATCAGTATGGGATGATGATGTGGCAGTTGCCGATGCTTGGGAATTACCAATTGGGATTCATCAGAATTCATTTGAGCAAACAGATGTCATCAGTGGTACAGTAAGTCTATCTGCTACAAGCAATGTTGATGGTGCTACCGTATCCTATGCTTTTGGAGATGATGTTTTCACAGAGATTGAGACTGATGCTTCAGGCTCATTTTCATTGGATGTTGACACAACAACAATTGATAATGGAATTACTGTATTCAAAGTGAAAGCGGTAACGGGTACACAGGAATTCACTGATGAAGTGACTGTTAATATAGTTAATATTGGATCAGATGATAACTGGAGATTACTGATCACAGAGGTACATCCAGATCCTGATGTTGTTTCAGATACTTTAGGTGAATTTTTTGAGATTACTAACAGTTTTCCATTTGGATTATTGATAGAGGGTTGGAAGATTGGGGACTCATCAGCTCTCTATGAATTCGAAGATGATTTTGAAATTGCTGCTTACTCGAGTCTAATTGTGGCCCGTGATCCTGATGGTTTTAATACAGGATTTGGTGAAGATGCTGATATGGAACTTGATTTTTCATTAACAAATGATGGAGATCTGGTACAGCTACTCAATCATAATGGTGAGTTCATGGATGTTGTTGCCTATGGTGATGAGACAGCTCCGGATGGATCTGAATCAGTTACTGCGCCAGATGCAGGGCTCTCAATTTTACGAACGGAACTGCATATTGATACCGACACGGCAAGTGATTTTAGTATTGGATCTGCAGATCCCAAGGGAACTGTGCCTCATATAACATTAGGTGCACCACCCCAGGATACAGACACAATCCCATTTTTATTTGAATATATGATCGGCGCTCTGATATTAGTTCCTGTTATAATTCGAAGGAAAAGGAATTGAGAAAATGAAGAGAGTCAAATTCCGCATTCCCACTTGGGAGGAGGGTACAAAGTTTATGAAGTTGATTGAAAGTCAATTCCATGCAGAAATCATTACAATTGATGAAGATTTGAGAATAGAAAATGACTCCTTTCGCCTTTCATGTCATTTTGATTCGAGAGAGTTTTGTTTCATGAACTTAAAAATATTCGATTCTAAAATCGAGTCAGAACTACTAGGATACTGTATCAACTACTTGAAATAGCAATTCAAATGATATTTATTACTTCATAATAATCAGCATTTCTAAACTAAAAATTATAAATTTCGTAAATACCATTAACATCTCCCGGCGAGAGAGTTCTTGAAAAGGATCCAATGTAGTAAGTATGCATTGTAGCAAACTCATCCTCTGTATGGTCAAGTCCTAGTACATGACCAAGCTCGTGAACCATTACAGCTTGAAAATCATATGGCCCTGGGTGATCAATTGGAAGCAATTCACATGTAATTTCAAGATCCTGAAAATCAGCAATGTTGCTCATGATGATTTCAGATCTCTCTATTATATCTGAATCTAAGTTTAATTCATCAATCCAGATAGATGTAACACCAAGAACATATACCGCTTCTGTTGTTCCAAATTTAATTACCAAATCTGCACTCGTTGTCTGAACTTTTTTGAATAGATTAACCTCTGTGATATTTTCCCATGCATTTATCGATAAAATAACATCCTCAACAAATTCATCAGGTACCGAAGAATCAATGTAGTATTCAATCGGGAAACTCTGCCATCTGAAACCCGTGAGGGCATATAATTTCCCTTGTTCACAGATATTCACTTCTAATTCAGAAATCTGAATGTTGTTATTGTAGTCAACTAGGGCCATTCCCATTGATATATTGAAGATCATCAAAACAATTAAAAATTTTATTGGAATATTTACTTTCATTAATTTCACCTGCTATCTGATCCTAATGCTCAGCAGCTCTTTCTTGAACATCATCACAGTGTGAAGCACGTAGAAGAATCCAAACATGAACATTAATGTTTGAAAGAGATCAATATTGCCCAAAAATACTTGAACTTCACTAGGAAGATCAAAGGTATGTTCAGAACTGAGATACAATGGAATGACATAAAGAACGCTGTAAATTTGATATAGTATGAAGAGATGTATAAAATTCCCAATCAAATATAATATTCTTACCTTATTAAATCGTAGGTATAGTGGGATGATCCCCGAGAAATAAACGAATCCGGAAATAGTAAGGAATAATCCATTTGCGATCTTTTTGATACCAAAAAGCACAGAAACAGCATTGATCAAATCAAGTACACCAGAAGTGTATATTTGCAGTAAACCAAGGAAAGAGGTGATAATGACAATCCAAAACAATTCTCTTTCTCTTCGCCTAGCTAGGAAACCCTCTCTTAATATTGATGTACTTCTGTTACTGGTATCAAACTGATGTTCCTCTGCATTTTCCATATTGTCAGTTTCAACAATATCAGATAATAATTTCACTCCACATTTACCGCATTCCCTTGCATCATCATTGTTTTTACTAAAACAATTGAAACACAATTTGGTCTCCATTAATATCCACAGAACAAATTTATTAAAGTAACTATCTATTATTTAGGCTTAAAAATGACATAAAATAGCTATAGGGCTGTGCAATAATAATTTTAAATGAATTTATACCTATTTGAAACAGAATTACTGGAATTCTTCAAAAAATACTTGAAATGGTATAATTCTTGACAAATAATACGGATGATACTCAGTAATAGATTTCCAAATTATATCCTATTTGATTTTGATGGCACAATCACAACCAAAGATATTGCTATACAGGTCCTCATGGAATTTGCCGATGAGAACTGGATTAAATTCGATCAGATGCTTGATAATTCTGATATCTCCCTTGAAGAGTGTATGCGTCTAGAATATGGTATGATTAAATCTGGTAAGAATACAATACTAAAATTCATTGAAGATAAATATGTTTTCAGAGAGGGTTTTGAAGAATTCGTTGAGTTTTGTAATCGATCCTCCATCAAGACTCAGATTGTTTCTGCAGGAATTGATTTTGTAATAGATCACATTCTTAACATCCATGATATTAAGATTGATCTAAAGGCAATCAGGGCAAAAGCCAGAATTGATGGGATGGTATTGGAATTTGAAGAATTCAAATATCCTGATTCCAGAGATTTCAAGGAGGATTATATCAAAGAATTAAGAAGTAAAGGAATAATCAATATTATTTATGTTGGAGATGGAAGCTCTGATTTTCACGCAGCAGAGAATGCAGATCAGGTCTATTGTGTAAGTGAAAATAAATTAGAACAATATTGTATTGATAATCATATTAATTTCAGATCTTTCACCAGTTTTAAAGAGATAGAGGATGATATTAAAAATTCATTAGTTACTCTCTAATTTTGATTTCATATAATCAAGATCTTGGGGGCGATCCAGATCCATTCCGATCTCAACATCCTCAGAAATAACCAATCGTGATTCAATACCGAATGTTTTTGTCATCAATTTTTCAACCTCTGCCAGTTTAATTCTCCCAAAAACCAGTTTGAAAAATAATATTGGTGATCTGAAAAATACACCTTTGATAAAGGATTTTCTATTTTCAGTAAGAAATACAACGAGATCAAATTTAGATTTGAGAGCCTCAAGATTGAGAAGAACCAGACTTCCAGCTGATAAACTCGCATCTCTCACCTTCATATATCCCCAATCAAAATCTGGTGCCTTTTCCTTAGCAATATCTTCAGGTATGACTGAATAATAAAAATCTGCATCCATATCTCCACAATCATCAAGGAATCGATGGATAATATCATCACGAAGAAGGGGAATATCTGTGGGCATATACAGCGCATGTTTGATATTTCCAGTAAATATCTCAGGTTTTTCCTCAGTAATCTCTAACAACCTCATACCACCCTGATATATCTTCTCGTAATTCTTCCCCTCGATCTCCAAAAATTCCACAATTGCAGGATCAATCCCATCTGGAAGGGAAACTAAATCTCTCGGAATTCCTGCTATTAAAATTTGAGTGGCAATATCTGATCTGGCTATGGCCTCCAAAACATACATTATGGACGTTTTATTGTTGAATTCAATCAATGCCTTGTAATCAACATCGGCATACTCCATCAATTCATCTCTCTCAGATGGCTTTCCAGCCAGTAAAACGATGGGTAATTTATTCACAATTAGGATTGATCGATACAATTCTTAACAATTCTTGATTTCAAGTAAGATATTGAGTTAAGTAATGCTATCACAATTACTCTTATCTATTTTTCTAGAAATATTCCCTCATAATATCCAATTGAAACGGCTTATCAACATCGAAACCAAGTTCTGCATCCTTGGTAATAATTAATTTTGATCTAAAGCCAAATATTTTAGACATTAATCTCTCCACATCCTTCATCTTAACTCTTCCAAGGATGAATTTGATGAATGTCAGGGGAGATGCAAAGAATAAACCCCTCAAAAATGATTTTCTATTCTCTGTAACAAGTTTGATTATATGAAACTTGTCTCTTAAAATCTCCATATCTACTATTACCAGATCAACACCTGCGTATTTTCCACCTTCAATATTCATGTATGTTCGGCCACTTTCTGGAAAAGCAGCATCCATATCTGCTTTTTCGACAACGGAGTAGTAAAAATCAGTTGAATCATCTTGACACTTCTTGATGTGATCTTTTATCATATTCGATTTGGCAGCTGGAATATCAGATGTTGCGTATATAATATGCCTTGAACTTGTGGTGAAAACATCATCTCTGGTCTCTGATAACTCAAGTAGATGCATTCCTGCCTGATAAAATTTTTCTGCAGCATTACCCTCGACGACCATGAATTCAACCTTATTGGGATCCATATCCTTGGTAAAACCGACTAATTCATCCTTTTTCCCCACAATTAGTAGATATGAGATCAACCCTGTTTTATGAAATTCATCTAAGACATAACTGATCATTGGTTTGCCACTTATATCTATCAAAGCTTTGCAATCAACATCGGCATATTCCATCAGTGGATCTCTTACCGGGGGACCTCCTGCTAGTATTATCATGGGATATTGTTTCATCTAATATTTCTGATTATTATAGGAATTTAATTATTGTGATTCAATTTGAATGTATTACAATATTTATTGTTGTTTTGATTATGTTCTATAATTTAGTATGCTGAGGCTATATAGACCACATGTTGACCATCTTCATCACAGGCAACACATTTTCCGAAGGGTTCTTCCTTCTCACCCTCCTTGAAACCACGAATCTCAGCAGAAACTGCATCTTTTATGGTCTCGGCACATGATACCTCACCACACCAATTAGTTCTCACAATTCCTCGGTTATTGGAGAGCACATATATCAGTTCATTCATATCTG
>DAOUUM010000143.1 GCA_030668165.1 Candidatus Heimdallarchaeota archaeon | reverse complement strand
TCTCATATTCTGAGGTGAAGTAATTGGATCCCAATTGTTTTTTAAAAATGTAATTTGCATGGTTATACAGATTTTTTGATTTATGGGAGAACTGCATTAGGTTGAAATTTGCTGGCAACCAAATCCGCTCAGTTCTTTGAACCATATATTAATTATGTGTTCATAGTATTTGAATCCTTAGCACACTGCATTAAAAGTGAAAATAACAGAAAATTGAGTAATTGTAATACAATTTCCTGCATATCAAAAATAACAAAATTACAATTTTTTGATATAATTTCTTTTTCTCATTAAAACAAGTCTTTTTTAACTTGTAAAACATTGAATATTTAGATAGGGTGAATTAAAAATTAGCGTATCAGATGAACCCAACGATACTAGACCTTCAATTGAGCTAAGAGTAGTAGAGGCCAAGTCCAGGGATGTAGTGAGGGGTAAAATAAGAATTGATAATAAATCAATGCGTGAGATTGGCGTATCAACAGGTGATATTGTGGAGATTCATGGTAAAAGAATCACGGCTGCAGTTTGTTGGCCATCTTACCCAGAGGATATTAATCGAGATATCATCAGGATGGATAGTGTTATCCGTAAAAATTCGGGTATCTCACTCAATGATAAGGTAACGATTCACAAGGCTAAGTACACAAAAGCAACCAAGGTTGTATTTGCATTATCACAGGCATATGTATCACTTGAATTGGGTTTTGAAACCTTTGTGAAAAGAAAATTAATCGGTTATCCCATGGTGACTCAAGATACCATAATGATACCTGTATTAGGACGTGCTATGCCATTCACCGTAATAGCATCTGATCCCGAGGGAATAGTGGTAATTACTGAAGATACGCAAATACAATTATCAGACCAACCGATGGATACTGTGGGAATAGGAAAAATATCCTACGAGGACATTGGTGGTTTGGATCAGATTATACAAAAGTTGCGTGAGATGGTAGAACTACCATTGCAACATCCTGAACTATTTGAGACACTTGGTATTGATCCACCAAAAGGAGTGCTATTACATGGACCACCTGGAACTGGTAAGACCATGTTAGCCCGAGCAGTTGCAAATGAGACCAGTGCTCATTTCATAACTCTCAATGGTCCAGAAATTATGAGTAAATACTATGGTGAGAGTGAATCCCGCCTCAGATCTATATTCAGAGAGGCAAGCGAACGAGCACCCTCAATCATTTTTATTGATGAGATAGACAGTCTGGCACCCAAAAGGGAGGATACAACTGGTGAAGTTGAACGTCGTGTTGTCGCACAACTACTAGCTTCCATGGATGGAATGGCAAGTAGAGGACATGTTATAGTGATCGCAGCAACAAACAGGGAAAGTGCAGTTGATCCCGCATTGCGAAGACCTGGTAGATTTGACCGGGAGATTGAACTCGGGGTCCCCTCGCGCGAGGGAAGATATGAGATCCTGCAGATACACACCCGTGGTATGCCACTCTCTGAAGATGTTGACCTTACCTACTTTGCTGATAGTACCCATGGTATGGTTGGAGCCGATCTCAAATCGCTTTGCCGTGAATCGGCAATGAGGACACTGAGACGTTTCCTACCAGAAATTGATCTGGAAGCCGATACCATTCCTGCTGAAATACTTGAGCGTATGGAGGTCACCAAGAATGATTTTGTGGAGGCATCCACAGATATACAACCATCTGCCTTGAGAGAGGTATTTGTTGAGATACCCGATGTGAAATATTCCGATATCGGAGGTCTTGATGATGTTATCGAGTCCATGAAGGAAACTGTTGAGTGGCCACTCAAAAGACCCGAGGCATTTACAAGAATGGGCATCACACCACCTGCAGGAATTCTGTTGTATGGTCCTCCAGGAACTGGTAAAACTTTACTAGCCAAAGCTGTGGCAAATGAATCCGAATCTAACTTCATAAGTATTAAGGGTCCAGAACTACTGTCCAAATGGGTGGGAGAATCTGAGAAAGCTGTTAGAGAGGTATTTAGAAAGGCCAGGCTGGCAGCACCAACAATTGTCTTCTTCGATGAGATAGATTCTATTGCCGCGAGGAGGGGCTCTGGAGGAGATAATTCAGTGACTGAGAGGGTAATATCACAGATATTAACCGAGATTGATGGCCTTGAACCCCTGAACAATGTAGTTGTACTTGCTGGCACCAATAGACCAGATATTGTGGATCCTGCACTGCTAAGACCAGGTAGATTTGATCGTCTTGTCTATGTCAGACCACCAGATTACAATGGTCGAAGAGATATTTTGGACATATACACCCGAAATATGCCACTTGATGATAATGTAGATCTTTAGAAGGTTGCCAAGATGCTTGATGGATTTGTTGGTTCGGATATTGAGGCGCTTTGTAGAGAAGCAGGACTCAATGCACTCAGAGAAAATATCCATACCGAGATAGTCAATCATTCCAATTTTATGGCCGCAGTGGATAGGGTTCATGCAACCATGACACCTGCCGCACAGGAATATTATGAGAAGATTGAAACAGAGCTCAAAACTCAGCATTCAAGAACCAAAGATGAAAAATCCAGAATGGATGGATTTGTTTAATAATTTATTAAATATAATTATTTTTTGACAAAGTAGGCGTAAGATCCCTCAACATCTCTAATCTGAGTTTTAAATCCGGATTTTATCATCCGTTTGATCTGTTCCAATCCAAAATCTCTACCAGTTTTTAACCCTTTTTTGGGTAGGTAAAAATATACATGTCCTCTTGGCTTCAATACCCTGTACAACTCATTTGCATGAGCCTGTGAGAAAAATTGTCCTGATGATTTGGGCATACCACCATCATGAATTATATTATCAAATGAATTATCATCAAAGGTTTTGATTAGCTCCGTTATATCCTCATTCAATAGAGTAATGTTCTCAGATTCAAATAATTTCCATGAATGGGGATTGTGAGCTGCAACCTCAATAACATTGTAATCCCATTCGACTGTAGTCACCTGATTTGCATATTCAGAAACCAGAATTGCACTGTAACCAAGGCCGGTACCAGCATCAAGAATTAGGCCCCTGGGGCGTCTTCGCTCAATGAAATCAAGAAAGGGTTTTTTATGCATTTGAGTCGCGGAGATCCTTAGTATTGGGCGACCATGCTTGGTGGGTACCAGTTTGTAATACATATTTGTATCCTCACTGAACACACTAATGGGATAGATATCCCCCTCGTGGATAAAATAACAGCCCGGATTACTGGGATCAAATGATCCTGGAATTTTTATCTCATAATCACCGATGATGAATACTTGTTTATCGTGATCTAGAGTAATCAAATCTTCAGTTTGTTTTAAATCAAGTGTGATTGATAGTTCAGTGATTCCAGAATCTTTACTTGCCAATTTATCCTGAAGTAATTTCAGAGATTTGTGGGTAAGAACTGGATGACGATAACTGGGCCATTCGCTCATTGTTAAGATTGATATGAAATATGTGTATATAACTTGTCGCTTTGTTATTGGAGAGATAAAATCTGATCTTAGGAAAAATAAAAGTTAATGACCAGAGAGGGATTTGAACCCTCGATCACTACCAAGCTGGTTAGCCCACTTAATAAAGCGGATTGATCCCCAAGGTAGCATGATACCAAGCTTCACTATCTGGTCACTGTGTTGAATGAATAACCACGTATGGCCATCCATAAAAGAGAAAATATCACCAGGAAATAAAATACAAATTATTTCAGAGGTACATACATTGAAGATCGGGTTGCACCAATACCAGGGGCACTGTGTCTTACTAATCTTCGTGGGTGGGCGTACTCAGCAAAGTAATCACCAACCATGGATAAATCGATTTTGATAGGAACAAATTCCTTGCCATTGTGTACTTCGACGGTTAGACCAACAAACTCGGGCATAATGACAAATTCTCTTCTGTGAGTACGGACAATAACTTCCTTACCCTTGTTCATTGCAGCCTTGGCGTCCCTTAACCTTCCAAGTAACTTGGATCGCTCAGGGGTCCAGTATTGATCTCTCATTAGAGACCTACGGGCACGTGCGGGTAATATGGCCACCAGATCATCTAATGGCAATGCTTCTAATTCTGCAAGGGTCAGTCCTCTATAATGTAATTGTGTTCTCGATGAAATTTTTAATCCTCTCTTTTGTTTAGTACTAATCTAAAACAAATTAGTATCCAAGATCACATATTTTTCAGTAAATATAAGAGTTAAGTTGTTACGCGCATTTATTGATTGTAAATAAAGTTAAGAGGTATAAAATTGGGATTTCACCACACGTGGTGGGTCTTTCTGCGTCTTCTCTTTGGAAGATGCTGGATTAATCTTCCACTGATAGTTATCTTCACATCATCTATTACTAATTGGTATCTACTACCCAATTTCTGTATTTTAACGGTTTTATCGGTTTCTAGGACAAGCATATTTCTTGTCTCATCAACCACCTTCCCAGCTAGTCCGATCAGACCTGGATCAGTATGAGTGATTACCTTGATATTGTATCCGATGAGTGAATTTCTCAATAGGTTTTTTACTAGGGATATATTTTTCCTATTGATCATGCAGTTTCTGCTTCTTCTTCAGCCTTTACGGTTAATAATCGAGCAATTGCTCTTCTTAAATGCTTAATCTGACCTGGATCATCAATGGATCCACCAGCACTCAGTTGAGATTTGCTATCCATCAGATCCTTACGGGCCTGAACCAGTCTAGCTTCTCTCTGCTTGGGGGTTAAACGTCTAATGTCTTTAATCTTCAAAATTATTCCTCCAACTCTTCTAGATCTTCATCCAACGCTTCCATTGCCTCTTCAGGAATGTTTTCATCGGCCTTGGGTTCGATCTCCTCTAATTCACCAAATTCCTCTTCAAGAACTGATTCGTCAAATTCTTCAGTATCCTCGAGCTCTCCAAATTCTTCTGCATCCTCAGTACGTGTAATTTCACGGGTGGTGTGTGTGGGTTCGGCAATGATCTCTACATGATCGGGAATTATTGCATCACCAACCATAATCAGAACTGTAATTCCAAGAGTTCCTCTTTTAATCTTTGCAGTGGCAAGACCTCTTTGTACATATTCAGTGACAATATGACCGGTCTTGGCAATGTAACCTTCTTTGAATGATTCAACTCTTGCTCTCTGCGATGTGATCTTACCTGAGATGGTTATCTCAACACCCAAAGCACCAGTAGCCATGATTCTTCTCATGATACCATAAGCTGATCTTCTGAAGTGCCTACCTCTTTCGAGTGATGAAGCTAATCTTGCTGCCATTACATTGGCATGATTTTCAGGTTCATCAAGGGGTTCTACCTCAATTCGGATGTTTTCATCACCTAGGATTCTCTTAACATTATCTGAGATGGTTTTGATATTCTTACCTCTTCTTCCAATTGCAAGACCTACTCTACCCACTTTTAGTGTGATGTGAGTGGTCGTGGATTTTGGTTGAAAAATCATGTATCCATATTCGGAATTGGTGAGTGATTTCTTGAAATATTCATCTAATGAAGCTATTTTATAATTTCTATCTGTAAAACTTTTAATCGAATTTGGCAAGTTTATACCTCCTCAGCGGCTAACTCTACATGAGTTAGTATTCCTACTTTAGGTGATGATCTACCAAAGGCACGTGGAAAAATTCTCTTGATCTTTCTACCTTTCTGAGTGGCTGCATGGAACAGCAGCAATTTATCCACCTGTAGCCCCTTGTGCTCAGCATTCTTCTCAAGTGAGTTTAGAAGATTTAGAATCTCTTTGGCTGCTTTTACTGGATATCTTCCAGCATCTGCTTTTACAAGATCGGATCTGTGTCCAATCTTTAACTTATATCTCTTAAAGGGTACAGATCTTTTCATCTCCAATACTTCTTCAAGATATGTTTTCGCTCGGTGTACCAACATACCTCGTATTACATGACAAATCTCACGTCCATGTTTGTGTGAGATGTCTATTTCACGAGCAGATGCCAGCACAGTTTTTTCTGGATCATATCCGAATAAACTGTATTTGAATCTCGAGGTCATTTTTTATATATCCCTAGTCCTTTTTTCCGATCTTAATTTTAAAGGCTTAAGATAGTTCGCGGAAATCACGAATATCTTTACCAAATTAATTTCGGTATTCCTTTTCATAATTTCGCGGTTAAAAATACAACAATAATGACAATAAAATTAAAGTCATTAGTAAAAAAAGCCGTTCTATTTGTTAAAGTGGGTCCATCCCTTGTTGGGAATGGTTCTATCATCTATCCTTATGATTGGTTCTTTTGTGCTCACACCCAACCTGATAGAACCAGTTGGAGGACTCTTATCTATTGGCATGGTGAATATTACACTAAGTTCTTCTCCACCGTACATAGCCAGTTCCTCGACTGTGATATTGTTATCCTTTGCTACTTTGTTGACCCAAGAAGATGATGAATCAATAGTATCCAGTTGAAAACCAACTTCTGATGATTCAGACAATAGATGGAGAGATCTTGCCAATCCATCACTGCAATCAATTGCTGAGCTGGCATGTACCTTTAGAAAATTCATCGATAGTTTGGGATTTGACATGATTTTGAGTGCCTCATCCTTGTCACCAATCCAATCCTTGGTCAGTATTCCAATTGCTGCGGTTGTGGTACCCAGAGGGATCCCCAACCAATAAAGTGTTTCTCCAGGAGCTGCCCCGTCTCGTCTTATCAGATGCTTTGCAAATCCAAAGCATACCACATCGATGACAGTATCTGTTGATGTGTTCAGATCTCCACCAAGGTAAGCTACATCGTAATCATCACATGCTCTTGACAATCCATCGACTATCTGATTGAAATCCTTGGAATCTCTGATCGAACTCGATGCGATCATACCCATGGGTTTCACACCCTTGGCAATAAGATCGGAGAAGGAATTTATGGTTGCTCTATATGCAGCACTGCTCATATCCATTCCAATGGGCCTATCAGTTGATGCCACCCATCCATCAATATTCATTACCAGATTAGTATCACCATACTTGATTGCTACTGCATCCTCACTGAACCCAAGCACATTCTCCTTGTTCTTATCCACCATTGATTTTATATTTGATAATAATGATAACTCATCCTCGGGTTCTGTCATATATCATCCTGAAATCCTCAATGTAATTATTTTTCTATGGGTGATATCATAATATCAATCAATCACGCGTTTATATTAAAAAAAATACAGTTTACTCAAAATGTTTAAGACAAAATTCTTAGACAGACAAGTGATGGCTTTATTTGATGAAAACTCTTGGTTATGAGCAGAACTTGAAACCTTACTTTTATTCGTTATATTTGGTGGAGT